>JBOGEB010000087.1:0-16237 GCA_050743125.1 Egibacteraceae bacterium | reverse complement strand
AGCGCGAGCGCGCCCGTGGAGCTGCGGAAGCCTGGCACGCCCGCGCCCTCGACGACGAACAGGACCTCGACCCGGCAGGAGTTCACCGTCTCCAGGACGTGCCGAACCCCCCGGGCGGCCTTCTCCGCCTGGCCCTGCGCGGCGGCCAGGCGGCCGAGGCGCTCTGCCCGGCGACCGCTGACCAGATGCTGCTCCACCTGCATGAACCGCGCTTTGAGGTCCTCGGCGGAGGGGGCCGAGGAGAGGCTGACCAGGTCGCCGAACAGGACCTTCTGGAGGTAGGGGTGGAGGTGGCGGGAGAACTCGGCGGCCTCCGCAGGCGGGCCCGCGAGGGCGACCGCGTCGAACGAAACGTCCTCGTGCGCCTTTCGGAGGATCTCCGCGGCCCCCTTGAAGTGCTGGTGGACCTCATGCTCGATGTTGCGCTGGAAGCGCGCCTGCGACCAGCCACCCCGGTCGTGCTGCCCATGGACGTCGGAGGTCAGGCCGAACCACTCCTGCGCCCGCCCCAGCCGATAGCGGAAGATACGGGCCTTGTCCCGCTCGATCAGGACGAGGCCGAGGTGATGGTGGCGGCTGAGCAGCGCCTCGAGCGGCACGACGTACGGAGTTTCGTTGACCCTCGCGGTACTCCGGACCGCGATGCCGACCTGGACCGTCTCGAACACCTCCCCGGCAGACGAGAACAGCCCCAAACCGCGCACGTCGGTGCGCTGAAAGTCCTGCCGCACCCACCGGTGGATCGCCTCGACGTCCGCGTGGACGGCCGCGCGCTGCGCGCTCGGCAGTGCCTCAGCGTGGCGGCGAACGTCACGGAGCAGCCCGTCGAGCCGCACCTCGTAGTCGCCAGGCTTCGGGAACTGGGCGCCGTCGGTGTTGAGATAGACGCTCGTCACCGGCGCGTCGGTCACGGGACGGTTGACGAGGGCGCGGATGGCGTCACGGGTTACGTCCACACCTGACTCCTTAGCCAGAACTGGCGCTCGGTCACGGCCGACGTGAAGCACTCTGGCCATTCTGAGGGGAGTCGGACCTGGCGAGAAGAGCCTGAGGGCATATGCCGAGACTCCTCGAGGGCGGTCACGCCCAGTTTTCGACACACGCTCGGGCGATCAGCCGCCGCCCGCCTGAGCCTCGGCGCGAAGTTTCACGCTCTGCAGGGCGGAGGCAACGACGCGGCTCACGATCTGGCGCCGCATGAACCCGGGCACCGTGACGCTCGTGTCGACATCGAGCTCGTAGGTCACCTGGGTCGTCCCGTCGCCCTGGTCGACCAGCACGTACGAGCCGTCGTTGCGCGTGAGCAGGTCGCTTTCAACCAGCCGCCAGCGCACCTCGGTGTCCGTGTAGGCGTATTCCAGCTCGAAGCTCGCGGTCAGGCCCATCGCGTTCGCCTCGAACCGCGCCCGCCGCGGCCAGCCGTCGTCGTCGGTCTCGAGGACCTCGACGTCGGTGATGTCCGGCTGCCACTGCGGGTAAGCGCCGAGGTCCGCGACGATGCCCATGACCGTGCCGGAATCCGCGGCGACCACGGCGGTCTGTCGCACAGCGTCGCTGCTCACACCTTCGCACCATTGCCCGGGAGGGGGGCCATCACTAGCACGAACGGGGCGAACGCCCCGGCCCGACGAGTCGTGGACGGCCAGCGCGGTGGCGTGCGAGGCGACCGCACGATCTGATCCGCCACGGAGCTCGGCTCACGCGCCACCACTTCCGGGCTTCAAGACTTCTACGCCAAGACGACGAACGCGAGCGCGGCCAGTCCGAACGCACTGGCGATCAGGGTCCGGGTGGGTGCCTGGGCGCTGCGCCGCCCGAGCGCGCCCCACAGCAACACGATGCCGAACCCGGCCACGAGTCCGCCCAGATGCGCCTGCCAGGCGATGTTCGGGATCAGCACCGGGAGCGCCGCGTTGACACCGAGGAGGATGAGCAGCTGGCGAAGGTTCGCGCGGCCGGCGAGCGTGTGGCGGTTCCGGACCGCCTCCGCGATCCACGCACCGAACAGCCCGAAAATCGCCCCTGAAGCGCCGACGGCGGGGACCCGGCTGCCCAAGAGGAAGAACACCGCGCCTCCGGCGACCGCGGAGCTGAGGTAGAGCGCCGCGAACGGGACGCTGCCTGCCCGCCGCTCGAGGTCCGGGCCGAAGACCCACAGCGCCCACATGTTGAACAGGATGTGGGTGAGGTTGGCGTGGAGAAAGGCCGACGTGAGCAGCCGCCACCACTCACCCATCCGGACCGCCGCATTGATCTGCGCGCCGTACTCGGTGAGCAGGGCGCCCACAACGCCCAGGGACTGCATGAGGAACACCGCCACGCAGACCACGAGGATGCTCAGCGTGACCGGCGCGCCCGAGGTTCGGCGGATCTGCCGGGCAGTGATGACGCGCGAGCCGCCCTCCGGTTTGGCGCAGTCGATGCACTTCTGCCCCACCGCCGCTGCCTGCACGCAATAGACGCACGCCGGGCGACCGCACGCCGAGCATGCGAGCCTCGTCTCGCGGTCGGGATGGCGGTAGCAGGTGGGAAGCGAGGTCTCCGTGTCCACACGCCCACTGTACTGGGTAGGGTGTCTCCCATCGGTCGAGAGGAGCTACTGAAATGGGCCTGCTGACCACCGGCAAGGGATGGAAGAGCACTGACGCCGAGACGGTCGGCAAGAGCATGGCGCTGCTCCGCCTGACGCTGGGCGCGGGCTTCCTCGCAGCCCCCAGAGCGCTCCTGCGCCCCGCGCTGCGGGAGCCTGACCCCTCGGACGAGGCCGTCACCGTGCTCCGCATGCTCGCTGGCCGGGAACTCGCGCTCGCCGTTGGCGCGCTCCTCGCCGCGCGGCGTGGCCCGCGCGCGCTGCGGGGCTGGATCGAGGGGGGAATGCTCGCCGACACCGTCGATGCGGTGGCGATGGCGCAGGCCCGGTCGTTCAAGCCGGCGCTCCGCGTCCTCGGCCTGGGCTCGGCCACCCTGGCCGCCGCCATCGGCGCGCGGACGGCCCGCCGCCTCACTCCCTAAACCGAAATCCCTAAATAAGGGCACATCGGCCGGAACCTCGACAGCAAACTGTCCATCAGCCTGGTAGATGACACCAAACCCAATCGAGCCTCTACAGTGTCACCGAAACTGGCGCCCAATACTCAATACCCGCATCTGGTCATTCAAGGTGCTCCAGTGAAGACCATTTTCATGACTAATTCGGATAGGTTCGTGAATAGCCCTTGCTCTTCTCCGGAGCGCACGGCACAGTGGTGCAAGTCGGGCTCCACAGGGGAAAAACTAGTAACATAGGAGGGCTACACCATGGCTGCGAGCTTTTCTATCACCTTTGACAACCGGGGAAAATTAGGCCAAGCTGTCGATTTCAACCCCGACAACGACAATAATGGACTGTGGATAGAGGGCAGTGATTTCCCGGGGAGTGAGTCTGGCGGGATCTTCCTGAACGGGAACGTCGTATGCCTGTGGAGCCCAGGGGATAACGATCTATTACGGATCCTTGATGAAGACAGCTTCCCCGATGGTACCCCTGTCTTCACAATCACTAATGACGGCCGGATCCTACACCGCGGTGCACAAATCCACGCCGATTACGTATTTGCGTCGGACTACCGGTTGGAGTCCATTGAGGAACATGCAGCATTCATGAGGAATGAGAAACACCTGAGCGCTGTTCCCAAGGCTCAAAAAGATGACAGTGGACGGGACATCGTCGAATACGGCTCCCTTATGCGAGGACTGCTCGAGGAGCTCGAGAAGGCCCACCTATACATCGCAACGATCAGCGCTACAGTGAAGGAGCAGCAGAGTGCGCTGTCGGCGCTTTCGGCGCAGCTTCAGGCGCTTACTGTTGAGCCGACAGCCAGGGAAGCGTAAACCTGGACCCACCGCACGTGCATGCCCGCGTAGCCACAGGTCTTGGCTCAGCGCATGCTTGACGGATCGGCTTCGACCTATTCGCTCAACTCCTTCTGGCCCGGATCTTGAACGGATGCGTCCGAGATCCGGGCCATAAGAGCGACGTGCTCGTGGGCTGGCACCCGCAGGAAGCCCTCGGCGTACCCTCTGCCACCCAGGCCGCCGGCAACGCTGCGGTAGGTCGCGAGGCCACGGGCGGCGCGGACGTAGTCGACCGACTCGAGCGCGGTGGCGTAGCGGCGCAGCGCCCGCTCCTTGCGCTCGTAGACCTCCCCGACGTCGAGCACGACGTCGACCGGGCCGGGCGACCAGACCTCGTAGCCGTACGTGTCCGCAGCCAGCCCGGCGGCGGCGACCGCCGCGTTCGCGGCCCGGTGGTCGCGGTGCGGGTCGAGCAGGCAGGGGAGGTAGACCACGCGCGCGTCGCGGCCGAGCTCCCGCACCGCCGCCGCCAGCTCGGGCACCCGGTCGCCCAGAGCGCCATCCGGCAGCCGGAGGAAGACCGGCTCGCCGACCCCGAGGTCGGCGCACGCTGCCCGGCACTCGGCCTCGCGGGCCAGGGCCACAGCTTGGTCGCGACCGGCCCCGCCCTTGGTGCGCTCACCGCTCGTGGCGACGAGGACCGTCACCGCGTCGCCGGCCAGCGCGTGGCGGGCGAGCGCACCGCCAGCGCCGATCGTCTCGTCGTCGGGGTGCGGGGCGACGACGAGGATCGGGCCGGGGGGCGGCCCGGGCAGCAGCGTCGGGCCGTCACCCGCCCTCACCGCGAGCAGCGCGAGCGCGACCTCGCGGACCGGCGCCGACACGCAGCCCACGGTCCGCCGCGCCGCCCAGTGCGCCCAGCGCCGTGCCCCCGTTCCCGCACTGCGCAGGAGTGAAACGGCAGCTCGTGCAGAACCCGCACGATGCGGCGCCATCTCAGTCGCGCTCGCCCGGCTGGTCCTCTTCATCTCTGGGATCCGGGCGCGAGCGCGGCCCAGCCCGCCCGGGACGCGGGTACGGATGCTCGAGCTGCTCGGGCAGCATCCCGTGGTCGTCGATCAGATGGTCACGCACCTCTGCGTCGATCAGGAAGCGCAACTCGCAGCGCGGGCACTGCTTGGCCATAACGGCTTCACCTCCCTCGATGAGCGCGTGTCCCCGAATTCTCCGACCTGGCGTAGAGCGACTCGATCTCGTCGGCGAAGTGCTCGCTGATGACGTCACGGCGGACCTTCAGCGTGGGGGTGATCTCGCCGCGCTCGAGCGTGAAGTCCCGGTCGAGCACCCGCCACTGGCGGATCGACTCGGCCTTGCTCACCGCGGCGTTGGCGTGCCCGACGGCCTTGGCGATCTCGGCCTGGACCGCATCGGACCTGCTGACCTCTGCGATCTGGCCGGACAGCTGGTGCTTGGCGGCGAAGGCGGCGAGCTCGTCGGGCTCCAGGGTGACAAGGCAGCCGACGAACGGCCTCCTGTCGCCGACGACCATCGCCTGCGAGACGAGCCGGTGCTCCTTGAGCCGCTCCTCCAGGACCGCAGGCGCGACGTTCTTGCCGCCCGCGGTGACGATCAGCTCCTTCTTGCGCCCGGTGATACGGAGGAAGCCCTCGTCGTCCAGCTTGCCGACGTCGCCAGTGCGAAGCCACCCGTCGTCGCTGAGCACCTCCCGGGTCGTGGCGTCGTTGTGGTAGTAGCCGGTGAAGACGTTCGGCCCGCGGAGCAGGATCTCGCCGTCGTCCACGATCCTGACCTCCACGCCGGGCAGCGGCGGGCCCACAGTCCCGATGCGCAGCTGCGCGGGTGTGTTGACCGTGGCCGGCGCGCTCGTCTCCGTCAGCCCGTAGCCCTCGAGGACGGTGATGCCGGCCGCGTGGAAGAACGCCGCGAGGTGCGGCGCGAGCGGCGCGCTGCCCGACAGGCAGTACTGGACCCGCCCGCCGAGCGCGTGCCGGAGCTTCGCGTAGACAAGCTTGTCCGCTACCGCGTGCTCGAGGCGCGTGGCCAGGCCGTGACGCCCCTGGAGAACCCACTGCTGGGAGGCCCGCACAGCGAAGTCGAACACCTTCGCCTTGGGACCGGACGCCTTGCGCTGCGCGGCGTTGAACACCTTCTCGAGCACCCGTGGGACCGCCGCCAGGAAGGTCGGGCGGAACGTGGCGATGTCCTCCGCGATCGTCGCGATCGACCGCGCGTAGCCCATTTGCACGTCGCTCTCGAGGCACAGGAACTGGAGGCCCCGGGCGACGATGTGCGCGAGCGGGAGGAACAGCAGCGTGCGAGCCTTCGGGCCGAGCAGCTGCGGCATACAGCCCTGGAACTGGCGCGCCGTCCAGAGCAGGTTGCCGTGCGTGATCATGCACCCCTTCGGGTTCCCCGTGGTGCCCGAGGTGTAGACGATCGTCGCGAGGTCGGACTGGCGCCGGGCGGCGGCCCGCTCGGCGACCTGGGCGCGGCAGGCGTCGTCGGCGCGCCCCGCGAGGGCCTCGAGCCCGCCGTCGTCGATCACGAAGACCTCGCCGAGCTGGGTGGCCCTGTCACGAGCGGCGTTGAGCTTCTCCGCCTGGTCGACGGTCCCGGCGATCGCCGCCTTCGCGCCCGAGTCGGAGAGAATCCAGTTGCACTGCGCAGGCGAGCTCGTCTCGTAGATCGGGACCGTCACCGCGCCCGCGGACAGGATCGCGAGGTCAGCGATCGTCCACTCGAGCCGGGTGGCGCTCATCAGCGCCACCCGGTCACCCGGCTGGACGCCGATCGCGATGAGCCCCGCCGCGGCGGCGTGCACGCGCTCGCCGAGCTCCCCCCACGACAGCCCCGCCCAGCCGCCGCCCGTAGGGCAGCGGAGGATGTGCTCGGCCCCCGGCTCCGCGGCGCGCTCCCACAGCCGTGTCGTCAGGTTGTGCGTCGCCTCGACCACGAACGGGGACGGCCCCTGCATCTGCGTCCTGGCCATGCGCTGCTCCGCTCCTCCTGGGCCGGGGCGAATCTCGCTACCCTGGCACCGCCATGTCGACATTACCCATTGGGAATCCCCGCCCGTCGGCGGAGCCTGCGGCCCCGCCCGTACCCGCGCCCGTGGTCGCCAGCGAGGGCTGGGGAGTCGTGCACGTCTTTTTCCACCTCCGCCGCGAGCTGCTCGACGACCCGACGCACGCCGCCGACGGCTTCGTCAAGCAGGTTACGGCGTTCGAGGCCCGCGAGGACTACCAAGCGCTGACGTTCAGCATACTCGGGCAGAAGGCCGACCTCGGGCTCATGCTCCTGGGGCCGGACCTCGGAGCGCTCGACGGGTTCACTGTCGAGCTCGCGGCCAGCCCGCTCGGCGCCGCGCTGCTGCCCGCCGCCTCGTACGTGTCGCTCACTGAGCTCAGCGAGTACGCCTCGACCCGCGAGGACGAGGCCCGGCGGCTCGCCGAGGAGGAGGGTCTGGAGGCGTCCTCGGCCGAGCATGAAAACGCCCTCGCCGCCTTCGACGCGCGGACGGCCGCCTACGCCGAGCACCGCCTCCACCCGCGGCTGCCGTACCATCGCGTGCTGAGCTTCTACCCGATGAGCAAGCGGCGCGGCGAGCGGGACAACTGGTACCGCCTGCCGTTCGCCGAGCGGCGCCGGCTCATGGGCGGCCACGCCCGCGTCGGCCGCTCGTACCGCGGCAGGGTCCTCCAGCTCATCACGACCTCCGCCGGGCTTGACGACTGGGAGTGGGGCGTCACCCTGCTCGCGGACGACCCCAAGGCGATCACCGACATCGTCTACGAGATGCGTTTCGACGAGGTCAGCGCCCGCTACGCCGACTTCGGCCCCTTCGTGACAGGCCTGGTCCTCGACCCAGAGGCGCTGATGGGCCGCCTCGGCCTGCGGTAAGGCGAGCGCCTCGCGACAATAGGTGTGCGCAATTCCGAATAGAAGGATATTGGAATCACGCACACTTGAAGGCTCGAGGCTCAACGGTGCTATCCTTATTTAGGTACGGCTTACTTGGTTTCCTTTGCGAACGGGCGGGAGGGCATCCAATAGCAGTGGACGTGGTTGCGCCCCCGCGCGTGCGTCTACAGGCGGGCCGCCGGCAGCGCGCGCCCGCCTGGCTGTGGGTGCCGGCGGCGGTGACCGCGGCCGCGATGCTCCTGCCCGTCGTGTACCTCGTCGTCCGGGCGGTCGGGGTGGGCGGGCAGGCGGTCACCGAACTCGCCGACCCGGGCACGCTGCGCATCCTGTGGAACAGCGTCCAGCTCGCGGTGCTCGTGACGGGGACGAGCATCCTGCTCGCTGTGCCCCTCGCATGGCTCACCGTGCGGACGGACCTGCCCGGGCGGGCGGTGTGGGCGGTGCTCTGCGCGATGCCGCTCGTGATCCCGTCCTACGTCGGGGCGTTCGCCTACGTCGCGGCGTTCGGGCCGCGCGGGCTGCTCCAGGCGCTGCTCGCCCCGCTGGGCGTCCAACGCCTGCCGGAGATCTACGGGCTGCCGGGCGCGGCGCTCGCGCTCACCCTGTTCACGTTCCCCTACCTGCTCCTGATCATCCGAGGCGCGCTGGTCGGCATGGACGCGTCGCTCGAGGAGGCCAGCCGCGGGCTTGGCCGCTCGCCGTTCCAAACGTTCCGCCACGTCACGCTGCCGCACCTGCGGCCAGCGATCGGCGCGGGCGGGCTGCTCGTCATGCTCTACGTGCTCAGCGACTTCGGCGCCGTGAGCATCATGAAGTTGCGGACGTTCACGTTCGCGATCTACCTCGAGTACCAGGGGTCGTTCGACCGGACCCGCATGGCGGTGCTCGCGCTCGCGCTCGTCGTGCTCGCCTGCGCGATCCTGGCCGCCGAGGCCCGCGCGCGCGGGCGGGTCCGCTATGCCCGGACCGGATCCGGCGCCCAGCGACAACCGCCCGTGGTAGCGCTAGGGCGGTGGCGCTGGCCAGCGCTCGCGCTGTGCGCCGGCGTGGTCGCACTCGCGCTGGCGGTGCCCCTCGCGGTGATCGGCTACTGGCTCGCGCGGGGGATCCGGTCCGGCCAGGACCTGGGACTCGCCCTCGAGGCCGCCCGCAGCTCAGTGTGGGCGTCGTCGCTGGCGGCGGGGCTCGCCGCGGTCGCAGCCCTGCCGGTCACGGTGCTCAGCGTGCGTTTCCGCAGCCGAGCCACCGCCCCGGTGGAGCGCGCGACGTACGTGGGGTTCGCGCTTCCGCCCATCGTGATCGCGCTCGCGTTTGTGTTCTTCGGCGCCCGCTACCTGGGACCGGCATACCCGACGCTTGGGCTGCTCGTGGTGGCGTACGCGTTGCGCTTCCTGCCGGAGGCGGTCGGGGCCACGCGCACCTCGCTGCTCCAGGTGCCTCCGTCGGTCGAGGAGGCTGCGCGCAGCCTCGGCCGCACCGGGCCACAAGTTCTGGCGTCGGTGACCACGCCGCTCGTGCTGCCCGGGGTGACGGCTGGTGCGGCGCTCGTGTTCCTCACCGCGATGAAGGATCTGCCGATCACGCTCCTGCTCAGCCCGCCGGGTTTCTCCACGCTCGCAACGCAGGTGTGGAGCGCGACCGACGGGGCGTTCTACGCCAAGGCGGCCGTGCACGCGCTGCTGCTCCTGCTGCTGTCGAGCGTCCCGCTGACGATCCTGCTCCGCCGCCGAGGGTGGACCACGCCAATCTCCCCCGACGACGCCAACCTCCCCGCCCACCCCTAAGGATCCCCAGTGACCAGCATCATCCGCACCCGTGACCTCGCCTGCGCGTACGGATCGGTACGCGCGGTCGACGGGGTGGACCTCGACGTGCGCCGCGGGCAGCTCCTCGCGCTGCTCGGCCCGTCGGGGTGCGGGAAGACCACGATGCTCCGGCTCCTCGCCGGCTTCGAGCGGCCCGACGCCGGCACCGTCGAGATCGAGGGCCGTACCGTCGCCGGCGAGGGCGTGTGGGTGCCGCCGGAACGGCGCCGGGTCGGGATGGTGTTCCAGGACTACGCGCTGTTCCCGCACCTGACCGTCGAGCGGAACGTCGCGTACGGACTCCACGACCGCCCCCCACCGGAGGCGGCGCGCCGGGTCGCCTCGGTGCTCGAGCTCGTCGGCCTGCAAGGACTCGAGCGGCGGTACTCCCACCAGCTGTCCGGCGGCCAGCAGCAGCGGGTCGCGCTCGCCCGAGCGCTCGCGCCCCGCCCAGCGGTCATCCTGCTGGACGAGCCGTTCTCCAACCTCGACGCGGCACGGCGCGCCCAGGTGCGCGCCGACGTGAAGCGCATCCTCGCCTACACCGCGACGACCGCGGTCTTTGTCACCCACGACCAGGAGGAGGCATTCGCGATCGCAGACGAGGTCGCGGTCATGCGGGACGGGCGCATTGCCCAGCGCGCGAACCCCGAGGAGCTCTACCGCGCCCCCGCCGACCGGGACGTCGCCGGGTTCGTCGGCGACGCCGACTTCCTCCCTGGCCAGTCACTCGGCAACCACGTCGAGACCGAGCTCGGCCGGCTGCAGCTGGCGCACCCCTGCAACGGGCCGGTCGAGGTCGTCGTGCGCCCCGAGATCGTCCGGCTGACGAAGTCCGACAACGGCCGGGCGACCGTGCTCGACCGCGAGTTCTACGGCCACGATCAGATGCTCGTGCTCCAGCTCGAAACCGGCAGAGTGGTCCGCGCTCGCCTCGGCCCGAGCGGCAACTTCCAGCCCGGCGACCGCTGCGACGTCTGGATCGACGGCGCAGTCCACGCGTATCCCGCCAACGGGCATCCCAGCGGCATCCAAGCTCCAAACCTGGGCCAAGAGCAGCCCGAAATGGGGGTTGACGAACAGTCCGACTCCCCGCCCGGGGCGAATGGTCCAAACGGAACGTTCCGTCGGCTGTGAGGGGTCCGGAACCCCCAGAGGGGAACCCTGGGCCGCGCCGAAGGAGCAGGTGTCGAAACTCCTACAGACGGTGTCGCGAGTCGCCGACGAGGGCTCACCAGGGCGTCTCACCGTTGGAAAACCCGAGGATGACCAGCGGAACCCGCCCAGATCACCCACTCTGGCCCGGTTGCGACACACGCTCCGAGGGTGCGGCTGCGCCCGTCTCGCAAGGCGAAGCGAAGGCGAAGCGAAGGCGAAGCGAAGGCGAAGCGAAGGCGAAGCGAAGGCGAAGCGAAGGCGAAGCGCTTCGCGCGGGTCGCGCCGTGTACTGGTTGTCCTCAAGCGCTCCGCAACGCCGTGAGGTAGGGATGCTTTGCGCACGAACGCCACGGGTTTTTCCGCGCGGACCGCTAGCTAGGGAAGCTCTCAACGGTTTACGGCGTCCTTGAACGACTTGCCAGCCTTGAAGGCCGGTGACTTGGACGCGGCGACCTGGATCTGCTCACCGGTCTGCGGGTTACGGCCGGTGCGGGCTGCGCGCTCGCGGAGCTCGAAGTTCCCAAAGCCGGTCAGCGTAACCTTGTGACCGCGGCCGACCTCGTAGGCGATCGCCTCGAGGATCGCGTCGAGCGCGGCCTGAACATCGGTCTTCGTCATGCCGGTGCTCGCCGCAGCGGCGTCGATAAGCTCCGTCTTGTTCATCTGCTTTCCTTTCACCAGCTTGGAGATGATGGCCGTTGAAACCGGCAGAGTGCCCGCTCGCGCGCCCAAAGGCAAGTGAGAATCCGCGTCGTGACGCGGATTCGTGGGCTCACGAGGCGCCGCTGGCCGACAGGACGCCCCCGATGAGCGGCCCCCGCCGGTGGGTTTGCCTGGACGTCGGCGAGACCCTCATCGACGAGACTCGGGTGTGGTTGATCTGGGCGGACGTGCTCAGGGTGCCGCGGTTCACGCTCGCCGCGGTCATGGGCGGCATGATCGCCCGCGGCGGGAGTTTCGTAGAGGCGTTCGCCCTGCTCGGGCGGCCGGACTGGGCCGACCATCGGGAGGCCGTGGATGCCGCGTACGGCGGGTTCCGGCCCTCCGACCTCTACCCCGACGCCCTGCCGACGCTCGCGCGGCTCTGCTCATGCGGGTACGGCGTCGCGGTCATCGGCAATCAGCCCGCCAGCCGCCGCGACCAGCTACTCGCGCTCGGGGTCGACGTCGATGTGCTCGCGATGAGCGAGGCGCTCGGCGTCGCCAAGCCCGACCCCGCGTTCTTCGCCCGCGCGCTGGAACTCATGGGGTCACCCGAGCCTGGGGACGTCGTCTACGTCGGTGACCGCATCGACAACGACGTCCTCGCGCCGCTCGCCGCCGGGATGCGTGCCGTGTGGCTCCGGCGAGGCCCCTGGAGCTTCCTGCAGCGTCTGCCTCCCGACGCCCCCGCCGTCCCTCAGGCCCGCTCGCTCGCCGAACTCGGCGACCTGCTCCCTGCCTGCTTCAGCCGCCTTTGACGGCATCGGCGAAGCGCTGCCACGCCTTGGGGTCGTCGCCCACGGCGAGGTCGGTGCCGCAGCGGGCGAGGGGGAGGCGCAGGACGCCTGGGTCGGCGACCATCCGGCGGATCCAGTCCTCGTCCGAGGCGGACACGTAACGCAGACCCTGCTCGACGTAGCTGCGGGAATCTGGATCGAGCAGCGCCTGAGCGCCGAACCGCTGGACCCAGCGGCGCAGCTCGCCCGGCGACGGGGCACGCACCTTCAGGTCCACGAAGTGGACGGGGACCCGCCGCTCCTTGAAGAACCGCTGCGCCTTGCGCGTCGTCTGCGACTTCACGAGCCCGAACAGCTGCACCTCCGCCATCGTCGGGCATGCTAATGGCCCCGCCACAAATTCGTCCTGCCAAGGACTCCGGCCTGAGTCCGTACCGGAAAAGGATCGCTCGTGCTCGTGGACAAGATCGTGCTCGTCACCGGGGCGTCGAGCGGCATCGGTCGGTCGTGCGCCCGGGCGTTCGCCGAGGTCGGCGCCCGGCTGCTGCTCTGCGCCCGACGCGGCGAGCGGCTCGCCGAACTGGCCGCCGAGCTCGAGTCCGAGTGCCACACGTTCGTCCTCGACGTACGCGGCCGCGACGCCACCGAGGCGGCGATCGGCAGGCTGCCACAGGAGTGGGCGGCGATCGACGTGCTCGTGAACAACGCTGGCCTGGCGGCAGGTCTCGCCCCGCTCCACGAGGGCGACGTCGATGACTGGGACCGGATGATCTCCACGAACGTCCGCGGGCTGCTCAACGTCACCCGCCCGGTCGTGCGCGGAATGGTCGCGCGCGGCCGTGGGCACGTGATCAACATCGGCTCGATCGCCGGCCACGAGGCCTACCCGGGCGGTGCGGTGTACTGCGCGACGAAAGCTGCCGTCGGCAAGATCACCGAGGGACTGCGGATGGACCTGCTCGGCACCGGCGTCCGCGTGTCGACCGTCGATCCCGGCATGGTCGAGACCGAGTTCTCCATCGTCCGCTTCCACGGCGACCACGACCGCGCCGCCAAGGTCTACGACGGCACTGCTCCGCTCACCCCCGACGACATCGCCGAGACCGTCGTCTGGATCGCCGACCGTCCCGCCCACGTTCAGATCGCCGAGGTCATCATCCTCCCCACCGCCCAAGCCAGCGCGACCCGCGTCGCCCGCACGCGCTGATAACGTCGGGCCATGCGCTTCGACGAGTTCGACGAGGCGGGCTACGAGCAGGCACGGCAGGAGGAGCGCCTGTGGCGGGCGGCGCGGGCGGTCGGCCTGTCCCGCCGACGCTTTGTGGAGCGGGCGGGCGTGGCGGTGGCGGGGGCAGCGCTCGGGGCCTGCGCCACCCGCAAGTCCTCCACTCCGGCACCCGCCGTGACGGGAACGGAGAACCCCTTCGTCAAGGCGGTGACCGAGGACAAGTTCATCCGTCACGGCACGAACGCCGAGATGCGCTGGGAGCAGATGGCGCGTCGGGGTTACGTCGTCGGCAACGACCTGTTCTTCGTCCGTGACCACACGAGCACGCCGCGGATCGACCCGGCGGACTGGAGGCTCACCGTGTCCGGGTCAGGGGTGGCCCACCCCTTGGCGCTCACCTACGACGAGCTGTTGGCCCTGCCCGCCGTGACGTCGGTGACGCGCTTCGTGGAGTGCGCCGGCAACGGCCGGACGTTCTTCAAGGAGGCACAGGGCCTCCAGGCCAAGGGCTCGCAGTGGCGCCTGGGCGCGATCGGCGTCGCCGAGTGGACGGGGGTGCCACTGGGAGCGGTGCTCGAGCGGGCCGGACTCAAGTCGACGGCCCGGGACGTCATGCCCGCCGGCCTCGACGAGCTGAAGGTGCGACGGCCCATTCCCGTGGCCAAGGCGCTTCAGGACGACACGCTGCTCGTGTTCGCCATGAACGGCGAGCCGCTGCCGCCAGACCACGGCTTCCCCGTCCGGGCGCTGGTTCCCGGCTGGATCGGGATCGCGAGCGTCAAGTGGGTGGGGCACATCGAGGTCTCGGAGGAGCCCCTGTTCTCCGACTGGAACACCGGCTCCTACGTGCTCGTCGGCCCGACCTACCAGCCGGAGGGCAGGCACAAAGGCCCGGTCCTGGCCGCCCAGGTGGTCAAGAGCGCTCTCGAGCTGGCCTGGCCGGCAAGCCTGGCGGCCGGGCAGCACACCGTCCGCGGCCGTTCCTGGTCCGGGCAGGGCCGGATCGCCAAGGTGGAGTTCCGCCTCGACGACGGCCCCGTTTGGCAGCCCGCTCAGCTGCACGAGCCCAACCTCCTGACGGCCTGGGCCCGCTGGTCGTTCACCTGGGACGCTCCGCCAGGCGAGCACACCATCCGCGTCAGAGCCACCGACGACCGGGGCAACACCCAACCGGACAACGTCCCGTTCAACGAGATGGGCTATCTCTACGGCGCCGTCGTCGCCCATCCGGTCAACGTGACGTAGCGGACCGTCGCGCACGCGTCTTGCACCTTCCGGCGGTTGTGCACGAATGCTCCACACAAGGGACTTCACCGTCGCGCGGCCCTCGTGACTTATCCTCATGACATGACCATCCAGGTCTATCGATGAACGTCGGTTTCATTGGCAGGAGGAGATCGCCGCCGGGCGGCGCGCAAGCTCGCCGGTGGAGGGGGTGGCCGGTCGCGGTAGCCGTGGCGACCGGCCTCATGACCTACGCGGGTTTTGCAGCGCGGTGATGCGCGCCTGCCGCACGGCGGCGCCGGGAAATCCCCGTGGCGTCGTGGATCACGAGGTGAATGGGCTGCTCGGGCGGGATGCGCATGACCGTGGCGCTGTTGCCCAGGACCAGCCGCCAACAGCGACGGCCGTCTCCGGACCGACCGTCCGACCGCCACCCGATTCTGGCGTGCCGTCTCGACGGCCCCGTGCGAACGGCTCCGCGCGAACGGCCCTGCCTGCTTCAAGTACGCTGAGCGCCCTGAGAACATGTGTCGAAGCTCCGAAGGGCTGTGCCGCGGAGTCGCCGACGAAAGCTCACCAGGGCGTCCCACCGCTCCACACCCAAGGACGACCAGGGGAACCTGCCCAGGGGACCACTCTGGCCCATGTTTCGACACACGCCCAACGGGCCGGGGGGAAAGGACGGTTATGACGGTTATGAACCAAGGGCGACGCTGGGGGGTGGCCGCCCTGACCCTGCTCGTGGGGGCGTGCAGTTCGGGTCGGTCCTCTGCCCCGTCCAACCCGGCGCCGCCCTCACCGGCGCAAGCGTCGGCCGCTCCGACAGCGTCCGTGGCGCCAGCAGCCGCAGCCTTCTGCAATGCGGTCGAGGCCGAGTTTGCGCTGGTGCCCCAGCTCCTCGATCCGGCGACCGAGCGGGACTCAACGCGGCGGCGGGCGCTCTTGGCGCAGGCCAAGCAGGCCAACAACAGGATCGTCGCGAACGCGCCTGAGGAGCAGAGGGATGACGTGAGGATCGTCATCGGAGCAAGCAACGCTGCCAATGCCGCGCTGGTCACGAGCACCACGGTCCCCCCTGCGGTGATGAAGCAGTTCGACTCACCGGAGTACCGCGCCGCGTCTGCGCGCGTCCGCACCTACATCCAAGACGAGTGCCACATCGAGGTGCCCGACGTGACCGGGGAACCGCAGTCCAGCCCTCAACCACGCGCCGCCACTGAGCCAGCCCGCTCACCGCGCTCGAAGGGCTGACGGCAGCCGAGGGCGCCCCAGCCGGAAACACCAGGGGGGTCTCCGCAAGCTCAGGGGTCACCGTCGATCGCCTGCGCCTTTTCTCCGTTGACGGAGGAAAGGCGCAGGCGAGTTCGGGGCATCAGCCGCTGACCCGCACGTTTCCTCCGCCATCGAAGGAAAATTGCATCCACGACAGGTGACCCGTCCCGATCCTCGCCACCTCTGACCCCAATTGACCCAAATCCAGCACGACATCAGGCGGGGGCGCCGACCGAGCCCTCGTGGACAGCCTCCACACGAGCGAGCTCGCCGCGAGGAGCGACACGCCAAAACGCCGCAGAGCCCGCCTCCCAGTCCGCCAGCAGCACGGCGCC
>JBOGEB010000086.1:13400-16324 GCA_050743125.1 Egibacteraceae bacterium | reverse complement strand
TAGGCCACCAGGTTCGCCACGCGCCAGTCACCGCCGCGCGGCTCCAGCACGACCTGGAAGGACGGCCGCTGCTCCTTCGTCCCTTGGGTGGTCGTGACCCTTTGGAGCACGACGACCGTGAACACGATCTGCTTGCGTGAGACCGTCTGCGGGTAGGCAAACTCGGGCTGGGCGGTCGTGACCTCCTGGTTCGCCTGGCGCTCGTTCTCCAGCGCAGCGCCGCCGGGGCTGTCCGCGAACGCCGCCGCCAGCTCGTTGCTGATGAACGGCGCGAGCCGCGCGAGCCGCGCGGACGGCGGCTCGTCCCACCGGCGCGTCGCGTACTCCTGGCAGAAGCGCTCGGCGACCGCCTGCGCTGCCGCGACCTGGTCGTCGGGCAGCATGAGCTGGGCCTTGTCCGCGTCCAGACCCTCGACCGCAACCGGACTCTCCGGCGCCGGCGGCGCGGTCCCAAGCGTCGCCGGCGCCGGGGCCGGCGAGGGGTTGGGGGTCGTCGCGCGCTCGGCCGACCCGGGCGCGCGCAGTGAAACGACGCCGAGCCCGATGAGCCCCGCCGCGACCACCGCGAACAACAGCTTGCGTTGGCTGAGCGTCAGGCGGTCAATCCAGGCGCCCACGGCCTAGCGCACCGCCCGGAACGTTCGTTGGCATTCTCCACGCGCCTGCATCCCGGATCGCGTTCGGGTCACGTCCTCCTTGCGCCTTGCGCTCCGGGCGCGGATCGCGCCAGCACAGCTGTCGGGGGCGTTCCCAGGGTCCCCTCTGGGGTTCCGGACGCCCGCACAGGCGACGGGACGTTCCATTCGGTGCACTACTCCGTCTCACGCCGCTGTTCGCGCACCTCGCGCCGCTGCTCGCGGGCGCGTTGCATCCGTTCGGCCATGCGCTCGGCCTGCATCCGCTCGGCGGGTGTCGGCCGCCGCTGGCGCCGCTCGGGCTCGAGGATGCGCTGCTGCTCGTCGCGCTGGTAGGGCACGTGAAGGTCCCGGCGCGGCGCGCGGCTGGCCTCGGGGTTCGGTTGGTACGCCAAGGTGGGCGGTATCCAGGCGCGACCCCTGCCGCCGTTCGCGCCCGAACCAGCGGTCGCCCGGGCGCTCCGGGCCGCAGCCGCCGCGTTGCCCGGCGTGTCCGAGCCGTTATCGGGACCCGGGCGACCGCCGTTACCGGGCGTCGCAGCGCTGTCTTGACTGAGGATCAAGGCCCGCTCGACGTCGGGCGGCAACGGCCCCCGGTCGCCGCCCCGCGGCGGCTTGGGGCCGCCACCGCCCGGCGACGGCCTGGGTCGACCGCCGGGCGGCAACGGCTTGGGGCCACTGCCGGGCGCCGGCAGCCGCGCCTGGACTGCCTGAACGCCCCGCCCTATGAGCGCGGTGCGCCCGATGCTGTAGGCGACGCCAAGGCCGAGGGCTTCCTTGACCTTGGTCGCCCCCGCGCGCAGCTCGGGACGTGGAACGGAGGGCGTCGGCGTGAATGTGGTGAGCAGGTTGAGGAACGGCTTGCGGTAGTACAGCGCCGCCGCGCCGAGCAGGACGTGGAGGATGACCGCCGCGTACCAGCCGCCGGCGCTGTCTGCGGCCGTCATGATGCTGCCCGAGGTGACGAGCAGGATCGCGAGCAGGATCGCGAGCCCGATCCGCTGGATCAGCATGCCGATCGACAGATGGCCGAAGCGGGTCGCCACCCTCCGGCCGATCCCTGGGTGGATCCCCAGCGCGAGAAACACCGGCGCGAGCAGGAACGCGAGGAGCAGCCCCAGCTGGGCGAGCAGCACACCTGCCGCGACCACGCCGAGCACGATGGCCCCGACGACCGTGGCGACGAGCGCCATCCCGGCGATCATCCCGCGCTCATAGTTGCGGCGGCCGGAGAACCACTCGAACGCGTCCCCGTCCTTTTGGAGGTCGGCGGCGAGCGCCTTGTACTGCTCGGCCTTGGCCTGGATCAGGCTCTCGGACGTCGTGCCACCCTTCCCGACCTTGGCGAGGTCGTCCCGGGTGATGGTCTTCGCCTCGAGAAGCCGCCGCAGGTAGGCCGCCTCGCGCTGGCCGTCGCCGAACTCCATGACCACGTACGGCTTGATCACGTAGAGGTACCAGAGCCGATCCGTGACCTCCTGGAGGTGCGCCGACCCGCCGACGCACTTGCCCTGCCCCTGTGCGCAGAGCCCAGGGTCGACGGCCGCGATCGCGTCGAGCGCGGTGTTCGACAGCTTCGCCGCGAACGTGTTCACCCCCGTCGCGATCCGCGTGGGCTGGGTGAAGAAGAACAGGCCAGCTCCTACGGCGGCGATCATCCATACCCAGCCCTGCGCGAGCGTCGAAACCTCCCGCCGGACGATCCCCTGGTAGGCGGCCCACAGCCCGGCAAGGACGATGATCGGGATGGCGAGCGGACGCCAGATCGAGTCCACCAGCGCGCCGACTATCCCGTCGATCACGCCAGCCAGGGGTCGGAACAGGTCGACCGTGAACGCCCAGGAGAGCAGGGCGGTGAGCACACGGGCGATCCAGACCACCAGCGACCACAGGTAGCCCGCCCAGCTTCCCTGGACCTGATGCTGCACGTCGACCACGCCGAGATGCGAGTCGAGGCTGTAGGGGCCGGTCCCGTACGTGCCGAGCCAGGTCCCGTCGGCGGGGCCCTTGAGCCCGAGCAAGTCATCGACGCCGGAGCCGGCCACCACCGGTCGCGGCGCCTGGACCTCATCTCCGAACGGGCTGCCGGGGATCGGGAGCGGTCCAACCGACTGCGCCAACGCCGGACCGGCCAGCGCCACGAGCAGCAGCGCGGCCAGGGCGCAGAGCCCCATCCGGATCCTCACGCGCGTGTGGCTGGTCCCGCTCATCGGGCCGGCTCCAGGTCGGTGGGGGGCATCTCCCCGGCCCCCTGGTCGGTGGGGGGCATCCCCCCGGCCCCCTGGTCGG
>JBOGEB010000086.1:5074-13300 GCA_050743125.1 Egibacteraceae bacterium | reverse complement strand
GCAGAGCCCCATCCGGATCCTCACGCGCGTGTGGCTGGTCCCGCTCATCGGGCCGGCTCCAGGTCGGTGGGGGGCATCTCCCCGGCCCCCTGGTCGGTGGGGGGCATCCCCCCGGCCCCCTGGTCGGCCAGGGGTCGGGGAGTCGTGTCGAACGCGTGGAGCAGCTCAGCGCTTACGAGATCGATCGCGATGGTCCCCACACGGCCGTCGAAGTCGGCGAAGATGCACTCCCCGTTGCGCAAGCTGCGGACCTCCTCAGCGTGCGTCGGGGTGTCCTCGACGCCCAGCAGCCGGAGCACGGCCTCGACCTCGCCCTCGTCGGTCGACCGGAAGGCGAACTTGGCCGACACGCAGTTGCGCACCTTCTCGCTCAAGAAGTCGCCGGCGTTCTGCGAGACGAGGATCACCACGGTGTTGTGGCGCCGGCCCATGCGGGCGAGGCTCTCGACGAGCTGACGGCCCTGCGGCGTCGCGGTGAGCGCCCACGCCTCGTCGATGATGATCGCCTTCGGTTGCCGAGGGTCACGCTGCACCTGGAGCCGCTTGACGAAGTCGGTGACGAGGAACATCACCGCCACCGACAGGCGCTCGGGCCAGCCCTGGTCCTTGCGCGCTGTGCCGGGCTCCGGCAGCGACAGCCCGGCGACGTGGATCACCGTCAGGTGCTCGTCGGGAGTGATCCTGCCCCCGCCGTGCGGCGCGAAGCAGAGCTTCGCGAGCGGGTAGGTCGAGACGGCCCCGAGCATGGCGCCGACGTCCCGCGCCTCCGGGTCGGCGTGCTCGAGCAGCCGGTCGATCACCTTGCTCAGGCTCGCGTCGGGCTCCTCGGCGATCGCCTGGCAGACGGTGAGCAGCGCCCCCTCACGAGTGAACCCCGCATCCGGTGGCAGGAGCAGCCGAAGCGTCTCCGCCGCGAGCGCCGCCCCCTGCTCCGCGTCGTCCGCGAGCGCGAACGGGTCGAGCAGCCCAGCGTCCCCGCTCGACACCTCGAGCAGCCGCGTCTTGTCGAGCCCGGTCAGCCGCACGAGCGCCGCGGTGTCGCCCTTCGGGTCGATCACGTCGACCCACGCCCCCCGCAGCGCGAGCTGATAGGCGAGCAGGTCAGCCACGGTCGTGTTGTGGGTCGGGATGCACGACCAGCTTGCGAGATAAAGATGGCTCGGCGAGTCGACCTGAATACACCGTACGGGCACCGAAGGCACCGGCCGGACATCGACGATGTAACGCAGGTGCTGGGTGGAACGTACTTCGCTGAGCCGCTGGCGGGAGAGCTTGCGCGTCAGCCGGAAGACCTTCTCGTGTGGCGTGAACGACACCTTGTAGGCCGTGCCGCACGGCTTGCCGTTCAATCTCGCTGGCCTGCTCGTCAGCGTGGCCTTGAAGCCCAGCCCGATCACCAGCTCGAGGACGTCCCGGGCAAGCCGCTCGTTCGTCACCACGAATGCGCATTTGCCGGTCGTGGCCGCTGTGCCATCAGCATCCATGAGTCCTGCGAGCAGCGCCCGGCGCTGCTGGACCGACGCGTGAAGGTAAAGGTCCGGGATGTGCTTGTTCCCGAACACTCCCAGCTCGCGGAGTCCAGTATGCAAACCTGGCTTGACGCCATAGCTGAGCGATGCGCGACGGGTGAGCGTGTAACCCGCCTTCTCGATCTCTGCAAGGAGCTCTGCGTCCAAAGTGTGGATGACCGCGGCCTCGCTGGAGCCGTCGCCGAGCCATAAGCCGTACACGTATGGGTCGATCGGCAAGTCAGCGTCCGGATACTGCAAGGGGCATGCGAGCGGGATGGCGTGGTTGATCCGTAGATCGCTGCCGACGCGAAGCGTGGTCCTGATCTCGGTTGTCGTCACCACCGAGCGGTGGGTCCGCTTCCACGACTGATCAGTCCCCCGCGGTTTCAGCGGCTGCCCCAGCCGGCGGTTGGCCCGCCAGGTCGACAGGCGGGCCGCCCTCGTCGTTGTCAGCCACTGATGGTCGGCGTCCGCCACGATGATCGTGCCGTCGGAGAAGACCATCTCGAAGCACTCACGGTCGTACTGGACAGGGGTCGCATACGTCACTCGGCACGGCCGGCCTTGTTCGTCGAAGACCTCGTCGCCCACACGCAGGGCACCCATCGTCGTCCAGCCGGACGGCGTTGGGATCGGGGTGTCAAGCGCCAAAGCCTTGCCTCCCCCGGGCTCTCCCGTGATCGTGATCGCCGTGGGGCGGTCGTACTGAGCGGCGCGGAGGGGGTCGAAGTGGACGGCGGCGCGGGTGGGGCCGGTGGTCTGGCCGATGTAGGGGCCGGTATGGTCGCCCAGATCGCTCGTCGCGATGAACATCCCGCCGGCGACCGTGATGACCGGCTGCTTCTGCTCGTAGGCCTTGACGCGCATCCGGTCGCCGGGCAGCGCCTCCATGAACAGCGCGAGCTGGTCACCTGTCGGCCAGACCGCGTCGATGCCCAGGTCGCGGTACTGCTCGATCAGCTCCTCCACCCGCGCGGTCAGCTCCTGTGGCGTCCCGCCGCTGACCGCCAGCCGCGGCCAGGCGTACACGAGCGGCTCGCGGCTCTTGCGGAGCTGATGCCCCAGCGCGCGGGCGCCCTCGAGCTGCTCGGACAGATGCAGCGGCACGTCGGCCCCGGTTTCGGCGATGTGCCGCTCTTGGTCGCAGGCCTCGGCGAGTTTGCGCCCCACGTCCGCGGCGGCGCGGTGCGCGGACAGCAGGCGCATCCGCATGGACACCTCGACGGGGAAGTCGAGCATCGTGAAGTAGTAGAGCCACTCCCCGCCCGGGAACCGCAGCGTCTCCGGGAAGCGGGCCAGCGCGATGAACGCGAGCCAGCGCTCGCCGTGCGGCTGGAGCAGGCGGAGCATCCGGTGCCCGTTCTCCAGGACGCCCTCGGCGAGCGCCTCGAGCTCCCCGGCGCCCCACCGGCGCTTCGGTGTGGCGGACGGCGGTGGCTCCGGCAGGCCGCGGTAGAGGCAGCGTTGGATGAGCCAGCGCACCTCGTCGCTCGTCGCGTGCCGCGCCCGGAGGTCGCCCGCGCCGAGGATGCGGCGGACGCTGTCGGCGCGGCGGTGCCACTCGTCGATCTCGTGCTCGCTCACCGCGGGGTCGTGCAGACCCGCGATGCGCTCGGCGCGGCGCGCCCATGGGTTGCGCAAGCCCGTCTGCCGCCGACGGCCCAGCTGGACCCCGAGGTAGACCTGCCTGCGCGTGAGGTCCTGCTCGGCCAGGTGCTCCTGGAGCATCTTCAGATAGCCCGCCCACCCAGACGCCGGTCGGGCGACGGACCGGTCGAGCGCCGCCGCCCACTCGCCGATCCGCTCCTCGCGCGGGACGACCGCGAGGTGGCACTCGGCGTCGCGCAGCCCGGCGAGCGCGATCGCGATCCCGTTCGCGAGGGCTGTGCGACGCCCGTCGCCCAGGAAGTCGTAGCTGACCGTGGGCAACGCGAAGTACGCCCACGCCGCAGCCTCCGACAACAGGACCTTGTCGTCGAGAAACGTCGCGGGCAGCCTTGTCCTACTCATGTCAGGATCCGTCCCCGTCTGATGCTCATGGCATCACCTCGGCGACCAGAGCGTGCCGGAGACGTGCACGCGCTCGGGTTGGCGGTGCTCCGCCAGGCGGTACAACGTGCGCGGCTCGAACAGGTAGCGGACCTGTGCCGCCGCGAGCTCGTGCGGGCGCTTCTCTTCGACGAGTGGCCGCTCGGACACCCAGGCGGCGAACCCGGGCGGGACGAGGTAGAGCCACCCAGTGCTTGCGTGGAGCTCCACACCGAGCGCTTGGAGCAGCAGCGCCCACAGGAGCAAACTCACGAGAAAGACCGCCATTTGCGGGATCGAGATCGGCATGGGCAGGACCCAGTCGTAGACCTTGTAAAGCCGCCGCTCGATGCGCCAGATGGAGGTGAACGTGGGGAGGAGCACGCTTTAGCCTCCGCCCTTCCCTCCCGGGAGCAGCCCGGCGACGATCTCGCCCAGGTTCAGGATCACGTCCGGCTGGTAGAGCAGGATCGCGACCAGGATTCCGATCCCCGCGAGCTCGAAGACCGCGGTGAGCCTGCGTTTCCATATGCAGAAGATCGCGCAAATAGCCAAGATGACCAAGAACAGCGGGCCGAAGAAGTCCTTCAGCCCTTCCGCGAGTGGGGTTCCGTCGAGCGCTTGCGCGAGTGGGATTTGCAGCATTTGGATCGTGCTCCTACCTGTCGGGGGAAGGGGTTCTGGCCGGGCGTGCGCCCAGCCCTTCGATGTACCAACGCCCGTCCTCTCTCCGGACGACCGTGAGCTGGTACGTCTGGGTAAACGTAGAGCTGGTGACCCGGTCGTCCCACCGCACCTTGGCGACCACGTCCCGCCGGTTCCCACCGTCGGGAACGGTGAGCTGCAGGTCCTCGAACGTGACCGTGCCATTCAAGGTGCCGACCTGTGCCCCTGGTGCGAGCACGTAGGACAGTTCGCTGGGGTTGCTTCCGGCGTAGCCCTTGAAGAACGCGGTGAGCGGATCGCGCAGCTGGTCGGCCACCGCGGTGTCGGTGGCGAGTGACGGCTCGGGCGGCGCTGCGGCCTTGCCCGGAGGCGGCACCAGCGCCGGAGCGTCGGTCACGACGAAGTGCTCTCGGCCGTCTGTGTAGACCGGCACCTGCAGGTGCACCCACCGGGGCGCGTTCAGCCCTGTCACCTGTGCCGCGACGGTCACAAGCGCGGTGTTGTCCGAGATGGCGACGGTCCGGGTAGGCAGCACGAGCACCGCGATCTGCTGGCCGTTGCTCGCCCACCCGAGTTGCTTGTCGAAGTTGTCGGCCACGTAGGGCGCGAGGGCGTCGGCGTGGACGCCTGGCGCTGCGGCGTCCCAGGTCAGGTAGTCGTGCGCGAACCGCACCGCGAACGCCTCGCCGGCTTTCACCGGAAAGCCCGCGCCCGCGGCGGGGGCCTGCGTGGGTGCGACCGCAGGGCCGAGCGGTCGCCGGAGCGCCGCAACCCCGTTGAGCAGGAGGACCACGACCAAGGCCCAGAGAACCACGCGGCCGAGCCACACCAGCCAGCGGCCACCCGCCACGTCGGTCCGTGCCCGGCCCAGCCCGCCGGTCAGCGGCATCGTGTGCTTGTGCTTCGCCGAGTCACCGAGCCAGCGCTCGGCGACATCCGGCGGGGGAGGGACGAGGTTCGCGATGTTCCTCATCTGGCGACGTCTTCCGCGACGGGGTGGGGGGACGCCGCTGACCACGTCGCGGTGACGTCCTCGGCGGCGGCTGGGATCTCCAACACCTGTCCGGGATAGATGAGGTTGGAGTTGGTGCCCACAACGTCGCGGTTCCACTCGTGGAGCACCCGCGAGGCGCGGTCGAGGCTGTGGCCAGAGGAGCCGTCCTCCCACAGTTGCGCGCTGATGCGCCACAGGCTGTCGCCGCGCTTGACCCGGTAGGACCACCCCACCCTCGGCGTCGGTGAGACCTCGTCGAGCGTGAAGAGCGCCGGGCGTCCGGCTGCATCCTCGAGTCCGCGGGGCGTCGCGGACTCGAGGATGGCCGTCCGCACCGTCGTGGCCCACTGGTCGACCCGCTCTGGCGTCACCGGCCTGGACTCGGGGACCTTCGCGCGCTCCTCCAGGGCCGCGACCGTCCCACCCGGACGCTGGCCCGTCGGCTGCGATTGCTCGGTGCCCACGCGGTGCGCTGAAGGGGCCGGGGGGAGCCCCCCCATCGCTGCAGGGCCGGGCGGGACCGCGGTAACCCTTGAGTTTGGAGCGGTGAGGCGTGCTGGCGAACCTTCGTCGGCGCTTCCGCGACACCGCCCTCCGATGTTCTGGCACAGGTTCTCAGGCTGGGGGGCAGCGAGTTTCGCGGCAGCCAGAGAGGGGATCTGCGCCGCCAGCGGTTGGCGCGCTGGTGGGGGGCTCTGGAGCGGTGCGACCGGCTTTCCCGCTTGCCGGTCGGGTTGCGCTGCAGCCTGCGGCGGGTTGCCTCGAGTCGCGCTCTGCGCGAGGCCCTTGAGGAGCTTTTGCGGGCGAGGGTCGGCCCCCCGCGCCTCGAGACGGGAGGGGCCGATCGCCTGCGGATTCGTCGCGGGGAGGCCTGGCGCGACCGGGCTGGCGGCGGCGCCAGGGGGCACGAGGAGCGCGCTGGCCAGGCCAGTGATCGCGGTGGTGCGTACCCAGGTCCCGTAGCCCGTGCGCAGCGTCTCCCGGAGCGGGCCCCTGACCTTGGCGAAACAAGGCGGTGGTGCCTGCATGGTCACGACCCAGCGCCCGCCGCCGGCTCGCCCGATGCGCTGATGATCACGCACCGCGCGTCGGACGAGCTCCTCGTAGGAGGAGTAGGTCATGCATGCCTCCTTTGCGGCGTCACCGCAGGCTGGGCCGGCGTCCAGCAGCGACGGCGCTGCTTAGCCCATTTCTGCGCGATTGTGGACGAAGGTCTTCTTTTATCACGGGTGGTCCAGAACGCGCGTCAACGCCCACGAACGCGCGCACGGCCGGTGGCCGGGAACCCTCGCCCCGTGCCGTTGCGTGGCTCACTGCAGCCCTCGAGCTTCGACGGTGACGCTGACAGGTTGAGTATCAACAGCATTCAGACTAGCCCTGACGCATCATTCTAATGATCTATACTACACATTACATCGGACTTTTGGGCGGGTCTGCATGAAATTGCTTGAGTCGAGCGTCAAGTCGGAGCCTGGCAGGGCACGCGGTGCGGCGAAGCCGTCGGCCACCGTCGCGGCCAGGTGGACGTACGCGTCCCGGGTCTCCGGGGACAGATCCTCCAGAGTGGTCCTCGCCCCGGTTTCCAGGTAACGGTCCCAGGGGATCCGCACGACCGCCCGGACCCGCTCTGCGAAGTGCCGCTCGATCTTCGCGAGGTTCACCCGGCCGGCTTTCGGGGGCACCGCGTTGAGGACGAGCACGGCGTTGGAGACCAGCGGTGCGTGTCCGTGCTCGGTCAACCATGACAGCAGGAAGCTGACTGCGCGCGCCGCGTCGATGCTCGGCGCGGTCACCACGATGAGCTGCTCGGCGGCCTCGACGATCCCCTGGGTCACCGGGTCGAGGATCCCCGTGCCGCAGTCGGCGAGGATCAGCGTGAAGTGGCGGCGGAGCAGGTCGAGCACCTGCCGGTAGTCACCTTGGGTCAGTGGTCGTAGGACCCGCGGATCCTCAGGCGAGGCAATGACCTCGAGCCGGCTGGACGCTTGTGACGTGAAGCGGCGGATGTCGGCGTAGCTGCGGATGCGCTCGTCCGCCAGGTCGCCGAGCAGCTCCAGGATCGTCGCCTTCGTCTCCCGCCGGATCCGGTGCGCGAGGCCGCCGGCGTCGGGGTTGGCGTCCAGCGCCACCACCCGGTCGCCCCTGAACGCCGCGAACG
Source organism: Egibacteraceae bacterium (assembly GCA_050743125.1). Classification (GTDB taxonomy): domain Bacteria; phylum Actinomycetota; class Nitriliruptoria; order Euzebyales; family Egibacteraceae; genus JBOGEB01. Next base: position 5,943 of record JBOGEB010000086.1, on the reverse strand, counting down.
TGTGCCCGAGGTTGATCGTGGTGGAGGTCTTCCCCACTCCACCCTTCGTCGAGACCACCGCGATCACGCGACTGTCCGAGATCGGCTGGCACAGCGTCGCGACCAGTCGGCGCGCGCGCACCTCCGCTTTGCTGGGACCAGGCCGGACCAGCCCCCCGGTCGTCTGGTTCACGAGCCGGCGCCACCCGTGGGCCGGCAGGTTGTTCGCCGGTCGCCGGGGGATGCGGGCGTCGTCGAACGTGACGCTCTTCACCGGTCGCGCGGTGCGGGTGGCGCTCCTGGCCGACTCGGGTGGCCCTGGGCGGCTCGCGGGCGCAGTCGTACCCTCGACGTCATCGGGGGCGTCCCCAGGGTCCCCTCTGGAACCCCAGAGGGGACCCTGGCTCCGGACCCCACGTTCCTCCGCTGGCGGAGGGAAACGACAGGCCAGCGGGACAGCCGATGAGGTCGAGTGTCATGTGGAGGAAAGCGACACTGGACAGTTGCCAGGTCAGTCCTGCATCCATTTTCGGTCCTATATCAAAAGCCCTGGAGTCGTGCCTTGTCGGGTTCCGCTGGTCGTCTTTGGGGTTTCCAGCGGTGAGCCGCTCTGGTGAGGCTTCGTCAGCGACTGGGCGACACTGCCCTCTGGAGCTTCGACACATGTTCCGTCCTTGGGTTGGAGCGGTGAGCCGCTCTGGTGAGGCTTCGTCAGCGACTGGGCGACACCGCCCTCTGGAGTTTCGACACATGTTCCGTCCTTGGGTTGGAGCGGTGAGCCGCTCTGGTGAGGCTTCGTCAGCGACTGGGCGACACCGCCCTCTGGAGTTTCGACACATGTTCTTAGGCGCGATACGCCCGACCGGGGCGACCGGCAATGGATCGTCCAG
>JBOGEB010000086.1:0-4974 GCA_050743125.1 Egibacteraceae bacterium | reverse complement strand
GGGTTGGAGCGGTGAGCCGCTCTGGTGAGGCTTCGTCAGCGACTGGGCGACACCGCCCTCTGGAGTTTCGACACATGTTCTTAGGCGCGATACGCCCGACCGGGGCGACCGGCAATGGATCGTCCAGTCGGGTCAGTACGGCCCTCCTATGCTGCTCGACGAACTTCTCGTCAAGCGGAAAGGGCGAGTGTAGTGGCCCACCGGGAAATTCCGTCGCATTCTCCCCCCGCCTGCATCCCGCCTCCTGGCGTTGCTGACGTGCCGCCGCGAGCGTGCGCAGATCGACACATCGGAGCTTTCCGTTGGGTGCTCTAGTGGGTGCTCTAGCCCGGACCGGATGGATTCGACCGGCCCGCGCGGATCGCTTTCGCGGCCAACAGGTCGACCTCAGCGATCACCGCGACCGTCCCGTCCCGGCGCTCAATGTGGAGGATTCCTGCGGACCACGAGCGGAGGACGCCGACGGTGTCAGTAGTGGACGGCTCGCCTGCGGGGGCGTGGGTGCGGGACCGGACGGTGACGCGCTTCCCGACATCGCCGGGTGAGATGCTTACGACGTAGCGACCGCGCATCGTCACAGGTGGTCCAACGAGGCTACGATCTGCGCCTGCGTCGCGAGGCCCGAGGAGCGACGCAGGCGGGATGCGGGTGCAGCCGAATGCACGAAGCTTCCGAGGCGGACCACCCCTACCCCGAATCCCGCTCTAGCGCGCGGGACACGACGTCGGCGACCTCGTCGTCGCGGTCGGCCATGAAGTGGTCGGCGCCGGGCATGACGTGGACGACGTCCGGGTCGAGCACGGCCACCGAGCGTGGGGGGTACAGCTCGTCGAACTCGCCGACGATCACGCACCGGCGGGCCGGCCATCCGGGCAGGGCCCGATACGGGGGGTCGACGATCGTGATCGCGTTGAGGCGCCGCGTCGGTGGGCCGATCCCCACCCAGTCGGTGACCCGCACCTGATGCTCGGCGAGGAGCAGCCCGACGAGCGCGCCGAAGCTCCACCCGACGACGGCAACCCGATGGGAGGGCTCCTCTGCGCTGGCCAACCCGGCGACCTTGTCGAGGAACGCGAGCGCTCCCACCACGTCGTGCAGCTCCCCGGTGCCGTCTCCGCTGGTGCCCTCGGATGCGCCGACGCCGCGGAAGTTGAACCGCAGGACGGTCCAGCCGTCCTCGGCCAACCGGTGGGCGACCCGTGACAGCAACCAGGTGTCCATGCTGCCCCGGAAGATGGCGTGGGGGTGGAGGAGCACGCAGAATCCGACCGGCGGGGTTCCGGCCTCGGTGCGGTGAAGCAGACCCTCCAGCTTGAGTGGAGGGTCACCGTGCGCGAGGAAGGTGACGTGTGAGACCGTGGGCATTACGCTTGTCTCGAAACGGAGTCCTGCCGTTTGTGGACCAACCAACTTCCGACTTGCATCAGCTACGGCCGAGGGACATTCCCAAGTTCGCAGCGCGGGTCGTGCGGAGGAGCACAGGATGACGTACACCATCGCAGAGCCCTGCATCGATGTGAAGGACAAGGCCTGCATCGAGGAGTGTCCAGTCGACTGCATCTATGAAGGCGACCGGATGCTGTACATCCATCCCGACGAGTGCGTGGACTGCGGCGCGTGTGAGCCTGCCTGCCCGGTCGAGGCGATCTTCTACGAGGACGACGTCCCCGATGAGTGGAAGGAGTTCACCCCGGTCAACGCCGAATTCTTCGAGGATTCGGTCAGCGGGCTGGGGTCGCCCGGCGGGGCCGCGAAGGCCGGCCCCTTTGCAGGAGATCATCCCACGGTGGCGAGCTGGGCATAGCCACATGTGCGTTTCCGGTCAAATGTGCGCAGCTGTCAAGATTCTGCGGGAAGCGCACATCGCCTGAGCGTTGGTGTTACCCGTCCACCACTGGTAGCAGCCGCGGAGCGCCGAATGTCTCCGGCAGGACGTCGGCCGGCCAGCGCTTGCGGGATTTCGCCGACAACCGGTCGAGCAGCCGCATGGCGACCGGGTCATCCTCGCCGGGCTTGGCCTCGACGACGCCGGCGGTCAGCATGTCACGCAGCCATTCCTCACCCCGTTGAGTGCGCACGAGCGTGAGCGTCCAGCCGTCATCGGCACCGATCCCACCGGTCGAGATGTCCGCGTGCTCGGCGGCGAAGTCCGGGCAGGCCTTGCACCCCTCGCGCGTGTACGGGTGGAGTTCTTTCAGCGGGATCTCGTGGTAGGAGCCGTCCCGGGTCCACACCATGAAGCGACCTTTCACGTTGACCTTCGTCACGTCGTCGATCGCGATGCCGTGCTCGCGCAAGACGTGCTCTTGGCCTTCGTAGGTGAACGTCTTGGAGCACATCAGGCCGATCACCAGGGCGATCTTGCGTTCGTACTTGCGCACGCCCCGGGCTGGCAGCGAACCGTTGACCGACGCCTGGCAGCTCATCCCGACCAGGGCGAGCCTGGACAGCTTGCGCTCCTCGGCCGCGCGCATCGCGAGCGGGTTGGCGCTGTACGTGTACCGGGAGCCGGCGGTGGACAGGACACCCTCGCGGTCAGTCACGAGCGCTGGGACCGCGTCGAACACCCGGTCGGTGGAGAAGTCGCTGGTCAGCGCACCGTCGATCCTGCCTGACTCAAGCCCCCAGATGAGCATCGCGGACACGAGCCCGCCGTCCTGACCGGCCTTGCAGACGGCGTCCTCGACTGCTCGGACGAGGAGAACTGACCGCGCGATCCCATACACCTCGTCCGTGGTGCGCCTCCGGCCGAACAGCGCCTCGTCCAGCTCGGTCTCCCAAGCGCGGAACCGCGGGCAGGCCTTCGTGCAGATGTCGCAGCCCCGGTCACCGTGGAAGCACTCGTCGGCGGCCATGCCCTCGCCGATCTGGACCGGGTGGTAGTCGGCCACCCGATAGTCCAGCACGTCCCGGGGGCAGGCCATCACGCATGCGGCGCACCCGGTGCAGAGATTCGTCTGCACAACCTCGTGATAGAGCTCGCGCCAGTGCACATCACCCATGGGGGGAGTGTACGGGTGGGCTCCGGGCGATGCGGGAAGGGGTGGGGACCGAAGGGCGGCGGGTGTGGCGATCGTTCATGGCCCGAGGTGGGCCGTAGGTCCACGGACGCTTTCCTCCGGATCGGCGGGAAAGCTGCAGTCGAGCGGGCCGGCAGTGCAGTTGAGCTGCAACTTTCCTTCTCATCGGTGAGAAAGTTGCCTAGCTGGGTGAGCTGCCTGGCGTGTGGAGACTGCTCCGCTTTGCGCTTGAGTGGGAGCGAGAACCCCGCACTCCAGAGGGCCTAGTCCGCGCGAACCGTGAGAGGCGGTCGCACCGGCAAAGGCCGTATTGTCTGCGGGCATTCCCCCTATTTGAGCTTTGAGGAAGTGAGCCGCCATGACGTCGGACGAGACAACTGAGCGCGCCAGGCACGACTTGGAGTGCGCCAAGCGGATCCGGCTCGCCTGCTGCTGGAGGCGGGCGAGCCTGCCGAACCGCCCGTCCACCTGCTGCACGAGATCGCGGACGAAATCCACGCGCACTGTGACCACACCAGGCTCAAGGCCCATCGCCTGGCCTCGGGCTGGACGGTCGCCGAGGCTGTCGCCGCGTTTCATGAGATGTGCAAGACGAAACGTCTGGGCGCCCGCGGCCTTACTGGCCGGTCTTGGATTTGGATGGAGTGGGAGTCCAGGGCTCTTGGCATAGCAGCGGGGAAGCCGTCTCGGGAACGGCCTGGCCAGGCGCGAAGCGTTCCTGTCGGCTGTCCCCTGCGTCGGCGGCGGCCGCCCGGCTTTGGACCGCCTGGAGCGTCGGCGAACACACGTCGCGTCCCACCCCGCCTCAGCCGCCTGTCGTTCTCCTCCGCTGGCGGAGGGAAACGGCACTGGACAGTTGCCGGGATCAGTCCTGCATCCATTTTCGGTCCTATGTCAATAGCCCTGGAGCCGGGCGAACGTCCCAATGCCGACTACCAGAACTTGCTGTGCCGCCTGTTCCAAACCGGACCGGCGCAGCTCGGGTTCGCTGCGGACTACACGCCCCACGGGTCCGAGCTACAGGAACGGACTGACGAAGTGCCGCGCTCCTGTTCGCAGGTCGACTCAATGACGGAGCAGCGTCAAGAGGGTGAGCGCGAGGTGGTCATCGCCGTCGCGCATGAAGCCGCGCTGTTCGCCCGAAAGGTTGCCGGATCCAACATAAACGGTATTACGTTGGAGCAGCTTGACGCCGATGTGCGGCGGCTTGCCCAGGACTACGTATCGCAGCCGCTCAACAGGATCTTCCTGGAGATCCGCGCCTTGCGCAGCGAGGTGTTCGCCCTGATCAATGGCAATAAGCACCCCCATCAAATGAGGCATCTTTACCTCATCGCTGGCAGGTTATGCGGTCTTGATGCGCACGTTGCGTTGGACTGCGGGCAGTATGCCGCCGCGCAGACGCAAGCGCGTACGGCATGGCTGTGTGGAGACCTCGCGGGCCACAACGGAATGCGCGGCTGGGTTCGCGGCGTCCAAAGCCTCATTGCTTAGAACGTGTTTGAGAACCGCGGCCTTGCCCTGTGGGCGAAGCGAAGCGGAGCGCGGTTTCGGTGGCCATCTGTGGGGGACTCCCCCAGCCCCTGGCCGCCGAAACCGCCGACCGCACCAACTTCCCCCACCCGCCCACCCTTAACCTCGATGGTCTTGATTTAGCGGGGGGGTCAGTGGAGCAGCGTGTCGGCGATGAGATGCGCCAAGTCGTGGACGTGCTCGGACGTCCCGCCGTGGCCTTGCTGTCCGGTCAGCCGTTGGTTGCGGGCGCAGCCGATCGCGGCGACGAACGCGTCGCCGTCGGCGTCCAGGATGACGGTGGCGGTGTGAGGGTCACGGCGCTCGGTGACGATCATCCGGTAACGGCCCGGCTCGGGATGTTCGGGCTCGGACCGTTGGGGGCGGGCCATCAGGCGGCCCGGGGTTGAGCGGGATCGCCCCGGCCGGGGACGATCAGGCC
>JBOGEB010000085.1:0-16328 GCA_050743125.1 Egibacteraceae bacterium | reverse complement strand
GGCTCGGCGTCGTCGGTGCGCGCCGTCGCCGTCACCGGTCGCCACCCTCGTCCGCGCTTGCCGCGTCGGCCGCCGCCTCCGCGCTGGCGTCGAGCGCGGCCAGCACCCGGCGTCGGCGCTCCGCCGCCTCCGGCGAGAGCGGAGCCAGCCCGCCGTCGGGGGACGGTCCCAGCGTGCTGGGCCCGGTCAGGGCGGCGACCCAGGCCATCAGCAGGTCGTACTGCCAGCGGGCCAGCGACAGCGCCCGAGCGTTGCTGTTGCGCATGAACGGGGGCATCTGCATGGAGAAGCCGGTGTTGGCGAAGGGTGGCCGAACGATCTCGCCCATCCGGTCCGGGTTCTCCCGCACCCACGACTCCAGCACGGTCAGGTCGGAGAGGTCGCGGTGCCGCTCCCTGGCCCGCCCCGACAGCGGCAGGGGGATGTTGGCCGACGGCTCGGGGACGGCGATGTTCGGGTCACGCAGCCGGTCCTGGCCGCCCATGGCCCGGGTCGGGCCAGGCACGCCGTCGCCGGGGATCGCGCTCCGCAGCTCGTCGGGCCGCAGCTGCCGGGCCCGCTGCGCCCTCCAGAAGTCGACGTCCGTCGCCGAGGCCGTCTCGAAGGCCCGCTCGAACAGGTCCTCGACCCAGACTGCCCGGTCGGCGGCGCTGAGCGCGGCGTCGCGTTGCGGGTCGTGCTCGCGGTCGTTGACCTCGTCGGCAAGCGACAGGAACGGCCGCCGGTCGGGTGCGTAGTGGGGAGGGCCGACCGTGACGTTGGCCGTGCACCGCAGCGGCCCGCCGGCGAGCACCAGCTCGGCTGAGACCCGGGCGTCGCAGGTGTCGTCGATGACGCCGAGCGAGGATCCGGGCGGGCTTTCGTCCACGGTGTCGCTCGGCACCACCCGGTCGCTTCGAGGAGCGCCCTGCCAGCCGGCGTCGGGGTTCAGGAACGCCTGCGCGGGGGAGACGGCCGGCGGTGAGACCTGGGCGGCGTCCGGGGGACCGTAGAAGCGGCCGCGAGCCGGGGTGAAGCGGAGCCGCACGACGTCGATGCGCACCGCGGCCGACCAAGGCTGGTCGGCCGGCTGAGGCACCGGCCGCAGCACCTGCACCTGGCCGAGCGGGATGAACCGTCCCGGCGGGATCATCGGCTGGGACGTGCCCGGGGGGCTCACCCCCAGCAGCTGCACCGAGCCGTGGTCGTCGGCCCGTACCCGGACCGGCGGGAAGGTGCCGAACCGCAGGCCCGCCCGCCCGGTGCGGCGAGCCGCCTTGAGGTTCATCGCCTCGACGGTGAAGGACAGGCTCCCCTCGCCGGCGCCGTTCGCGGCGAGCAGCGCCGGCGTCACCGGGACCGCCGTCAACGCCGACGCCGGCCCGTCACCGGTCAGCGCCCACAGCTCGAGGAACGGCGCGACGGGGCGGAGGAGCGCACCGTCCCGCACGATGATCTCGGTCGGCATGCGCGGCGCGACGCTGCCGCCCGCCAGCACGTCCAGCGTCCACGTGGGCCGGATGCGGGTCTCGGCGATGGTGTGCGGGTCCCCCCTCGTCCACTCGAACGCGACGAGCGGGGTCAGGCTGCCGCCCAGACGCGCGATGGCCACGGGAGGCGTCAGGAATATCCGTCGGATCGTGTGTTCCGCCAAACCGATCTCCCCATGGCCGCTGTGGTGAAAACGCCCTCTGACCTGGAATGCTACGTGAAGCCCCACTCGTCCAGGATCAGGAGGACGCCCTGCACACAAAAGCATCGCACAAACTCGGCCGGTTGTCGGTGAGCTTTCGACGACCCGATGTGGGCCGGACGGACCGGAGGGCCAACCCTGGCGTCAAGGCCGCCACGCCGGGGTGCGTCCCGTTGCGCGCGGCTACACGGTCGCGGTGAGCTCACGGGCGCAGAACGCGCACACCCGAGCCCTGGCGGGGATCGAGCTCAGGCAGTGCTCGCAGTCCTTGGTGCCGGCGCCGAGGTCGCTGCTCATGCCTCGCCGGGCCATCAGGGCGTTCACCGGACGCACGACGAAGAAGAACACCGCGGCGGCGATCGTGAGGAAGGCGACGACGGCGTTGACGAACGCTCCGTACTTGATCACCCCGCCGCCGATCGTGAGCTGCAGGTTCTCGAAGTTCGTATTGCCGGGGATGGCGAGCAGCGGGGTGAAGAGGTCTTTGACCAGTGAGTCGATCACGCTTCCGAAGGCCGCGCCGATCACCACCCCGATGGCCAGGTCGAGCACGTTGCCCCGCAGAATGAACGCCTTGAAGTCGTTGATCACCTGGACTCCCTTGTCTTGTCTTCGTCGGTGGTCGGTGGCCCTGCGCGAGCCATCCTCCCATATGACGCACCCGGTTGAATGGCCTCCTTGGCGCTGCCCAAGCCCTGCGCGCGTGTTTGGGGCATGCGGTCTTGCTGCCAGGTCAGAGGGGCAAGGCGGCTGTTCGGGTCCCGCTTTCCTTTGCATCCGAAGGAACATTGCAACCGGCGCGGCGGGAGCTCACCAAGGGGACGCGGAGACTGCAGGCCGAGCAGGGCTGCCGGGTCCGCTCAGCCAGCAGTCGCGGGTCGAGCAGGCGGGAGATCCCAGGTGTGCTCACTGTCGGGGGAGTCGACCCAGACGTACTGTCGTCCGTCTGCGGTGACGGTCAGGCCGTACTGCTCCGAGGCCGGCTTGCCGAGTTCGAGCCACCGGTCGTGGAGGGATTCGAGTTCGTCCCAAAGGCTGCGCGGGCCTCCCTGGGTTACGGTGTGCCCGTCCTCGGGCGTCCGGTCCACGCGCGACCATGAGCCATCGCCCAGGTCGACCAGGCGCGGAGGGAGCACTTCGGGCTTGAGCGAGCCGAAGCGAACCGCGTGTGGTAGGCCGAACCCGGCCAAGAGCCAGAATGACTCATCCTCCAGGCCGCTCGGCATGCTCGCGGACCGGCTGACCCCGTTCCCGTTGCTGAGGGAAACGAGTTCGGAGAGGGGAGGCTGGGGCAACCTGGCTCCTCTCATGGCGATGAACGCGGCGGGGTCGGGCAGGAGCTTCCCCACCGCGGAGCCGTCGTCTGCGACCTCGATGCGGACGAGCCCGCCACCGAAGCCGCCGCGCAGGTTCGCCAGGATGAGCCCTCCCGGGCGGGTCTGCGCGATCCACGAGCATGGCATGCACGGGACCGCGCAGGTGGCGATGATTCGATCGTAGGGAGCGTTCGCGGGGTAGCCCTCGGCGCCATTCGCGACCGCGACCGTCGGCGCGTGCCCGGCCTGCTGCAAGCGCTGGCGCGCCTCGTGGACAAGGCCGGGGTCGATGTCGATGGTGGTGACCAGCCCCGAGCCGAGCCGCGCGCACAACAGGGCCGCGTTGTAGCCGGTGCCCGTGCCGATCTCCAAGACCGAGTGGCCGTCGCGCAGATCGAGGGCTTCGAGCATCAGCGCCATGAGGGTCGGCTGCGTCGAGGAGCTGGTCGCTATGCGTGGGTCGCGTTCGTCGTACTGGGTGACCAGTGCGTCATCAGTGTAGACAGCGGCAAGCCACATCTGATGCTGCTCCGGCCGCGCCCCGTCCACCAGCTCCCGCCCGGCTGGCATGCGGCGATAGTAACGGGGCACGAACGGATGTCGGGGAGTCCGCTCGAAGGCGACGCGCCACTGTGGAGAGCGCAGCGCGCCCTTGGCGACCAGCTCCTCGGTCAGCGTCCGCAGCAGCTCCGTTGCCCGCGTTGGGTCAACGTCGCCGGAAGGTTCCTCGTTACGCATGAGCGATGTCGGCCTCGTCCAGGGCGTCGGCGATCGCTGCGCTGATCGGGATTCCCGTAGCGAACTGCAGCCAAGCCCACTGGCCGTTGGGGTTGACCTCCAAGAACACCCACTGGCCCTCAGGGGTGATCACGAAATCGAACGCCCCGAACGTCAGCCCGAGCCGGGCCGTCATCGCGGTGATACCCGAGCGAACGCCGTCCGGCACCGCGGTCACCGTGTACTGATGGCTGGCGTAGTCGGCACGCCAGTCCACGGCTGCCCGCGGTGAGCCCTGGGCGTGGATCTCGACCGCGAAGCAGTCGTCGCGCACCACCGTCACGCGCACCTCACACCGTTTAGCAATCCACTCCTGGAACAGGTGCGCGGTCCTGGCGATGCTCGGGTCACCGTAGTCCTCGGGCGGCACGATGCTCGTGTAGAGGGCGACGGCCCTTCCGTGCTCCCCGCCAGGCCCGTTGGACAGCGGCTTGTACACCATGCGGTGCGGCAGGCTCGCCGCGAACTCACGGGCGGCGGCAGGGTCGTTGGTGATCAGCGTTCGGGGCACCCGCAGCCCGCAGTCGGCGGCGACCCGAAGCTGCAGCGGCTTGTACTCGGCCTCGGCGATGCGGTGCGGGTGGTTGACCCACCGACAGGGCAGCGACGCGAGCACCCCGCCGAAGCCGAGCCGGGCCTCGGCCGCGGCGAACCTCCGCTCCGTGCCAGACATGCCGTCGGCGAACACGAACCGGCTCGGCTTCCGAAAGTAGGCGGCACCGATCGACTCCAGCGCCACCTCACGATCAGCCGTCCACAGCCGCCCCGTCCACCCGCTACGCAGGTCTGCCGACAGCGTGAGGCGCTCCGGGAACTCGGCCGCGTCACAGCGGAACACCGGAACCGCTCGCGTGGTCAGCTCCTGGACCACCAGGTCCGCGGTCGGGTCGAACTGACTCGTGAGCACCAGGACCGTCACGACGTCACACCAGCCGGGCGCAGAGCCCGCTGTCACGCAGGCTCATGTGCGGATCAGTCGTAAACGGTGTCCGATTCGCTGTCCGGAAACACCTGCATGTCTTCTTCGGTGTCATAGGGCGAGGCGATCGTGTCCTTGGTTCTGGCGACGATGAACAGCTCTCCACCAATCGTGGACATCTGCGCCTGGGGATCGTAGGTGACCTCGGAGAGGTCCAAGACATTCGCGCGGTCGGCGGCCACGGGTGTCAGGTACCGTAGCCCGAACGGGCGGGTTTCCGGTCCGCTCGGCGGCTCGCTGCCCAGGTCTACTCGCTCCAGGCCTCGACCCAGCGGGAAGCGCTCGCTCACGCGCCCTAGGGGGTCGCCCGGCTGGGGGTCGCCCGGCTGGGGGTCGCCCGGCTCAATCCCCGGCAGGTAGTCCTCCACAGCTCGTGTGCGCTGCACGGGCTCCTCTCTGCAAGCGGGAACGCCCTCTGAGCTCATCCCGTCCTCCTTCGCCACCATCACGATACCCGTCGTAAACGGCCATGCGGAAGCGTCCGGATTTGGTTGCCGTCAGGGCTTCCGGCGTTCGCCGGCGCCACCTGGGGCCAGCTCGCGGCGGTTGTCCTCGGAGCCCGACCCCGACGTCGGTCGCCCACCCGCTGCCGGTTCGATCAGGGAAGCAGGCGATGAACCGTCGCGCTGAGGGCCCGTCGTGAAAAGCCCTGAGGGACTCGACGTCGGGCTCGAGGATCTCCGCTGAGATCGTGTTCTTGTGGAACCTAAACCCAGTCAAATCGGGTCGGATTGCAGATACTGGGCATGGCCTGAGTGGGCACGTGGGCCAGTTTTTCCCAGATCTTGTATCAGCCGCTTGCCGGGGTGCTCCTACTATGCGGGGCCTCCTGGAGGCGCCCGAGCTCCACCCCCGCGCCTCAGCAGCGCTGCCCTGACAGTAACGGTCGAGACGAGCGAGCTGATGCACAGTTATGCCTATGCCACTTCTTGGTGAACGTAGGAGCAGCCATGCCGACCACAACCAGAACAGCCATGCCGACACGAACCATCAGCAAAACAATCGGTCAAGTCACAGAGCTCACCGTTATCGCGCCTCTGAAGTACAGGGCTGCGGACTCGTTAAGAAATATCCTCAACGGCTTGCAAACGAGCCCGGACAGCCCGATTAAACAGATCAGCACCATCCACTTTGCTCGATGGGTCATATTCGACAACGACCAACGGTTGCTGTTCACCAGCAACTTCGACGGCTCCTGGGAAGGCTACCTGCGTGACTTCTCCATGAAGGCGCCGGACGGCATGGACCGGATCTTCGGTCATTGTGACGGGTATCCGGAGCGCGGCTGCCGGGACTTCGAAGCGTTCAAGGAGTACGTCCGCAAACACCAGGTTCCCACAGACCTATTCTACGCAGCCTATCCGGAAAGCTCAGTGAGGGCGGTGTCGGAGGGACTGCGGGTCAAAGCGTTGACGGACGACTTTCTGCGCAAGCTCGGCTGACCTCCGGGCGGTGGTGTATGGCCTCGATCGACACTGAGCTCGACGACATTCAGGGCAACATCCTGCGCGCATACGGCTTTCCCTTCGCGCGCTACGAGGTCGTCCGCATCGTGAATCGTGACGGCGCGCGTGCGTTGTTGACGAGCGTGCTCGATCAGCTGCTCATCACGACGGCGGCGACGTGGGACCCTGAATCGAAGCCTGGCGCGGCCCTCAACGTGTTCTTTTCCTGGACAGGGCTCGCGGCGATGGGTGTGCCGCAGGCGTCGCTCGACAGCTTTCCGGAGGAGCTTCGCCAAGGCATGAACGCCCGCGCGGCCCTGCTCGGCGACACGGGGACGAATGCTCCTCACCTGTGGGAATTCGGCAACGACGGCGACCGGAACCATGTGTTCTTCGCCGTCTACGGACGCACCCTCGAGGACCGCGAGCGGATGCTGGAAAAACTGCGGGCCGAGCTCGCAGCCGTCGGTGCAGCCATTGAGGTGACGCATTCGCTCGACGCGGCGATGCTGTCGGATCGGCGCGATCACTTCGGCTTCGTCGACGGCATCGGCCAGCCCTCTGTCGAAGGCAGTGGCGTGCCCGCCTACCCTGGTGGCGGCACGCCGGCGCCTGACGGCAGCTGGGCCCCGCTGAAGGCCGGCGAGTTCGTGCTCGGCTGGCCGGGCGAAACGGGCCATCCGGTGGAGATGCCCCAGCCCGACGTCCTCGGGCGCAACGGCAGCTATCTCGTCTACCGCAAGCTTCAACAACACGTGCCGGCGTTTCGCGCGTTCCTCCTGAAGCAGGCGGAGCGTCTTTACGGCGAAGCGTCGATGCCGAACCAAGAGCTGCTCGCGGCAAAGCTCGTAGGGCGTTGGCGCAGCGGCTGTCCAATCGCGCTCTCGCCCGATACTGACGACGACGTGCTCGCCAAGGACCGGCATCGCAACAACGACTTTCGGTACGCGGCGGACGCGTCCGCCGCGGTATGCCCGTACGGGTCGCACATACGCCGAATGAACCCACGTGACGGGCGCAGCGGAGACGGTCTGGTTCGCACGCACCGGATCGTGCGCCGCGGCCTTCCGTACGGAAGCTGGCTGGAGCCGGATGCGGACGACGCTGAGGATGAGGAGCGTGGTATCGCGTTCATGGCCATCAACGCCAGCATCCGGTATCAGTTCGAGTTTCTGCAGACCGAGTGGGTGAACAATGGCGAATTCGCACAGCTGTCGAGGAACGACGTGGATCCGTTGGCCGGAGAGCCGCGGGAGGGCTCGCGGTTCCGTATTCCTGATCAGCGGAGTGCACCGAAAAACATCTTCGATCTTCCCAGGTTTGTGACATTACGCGGCGGCGGGTATTACTTCATCCCGAGCATCACGGCCATGCGCTTCATCGCCGCACAGGGCTCTTGAGCCCAACGCATCGGTTGCTTCCGGTGGTCGCGCGCGAGGAATTCCGTAGGGTCAGCCTGTTCGGGCAGTCAACTTGTAAAAGCTTAAGGAGGTGATCATGGTGAAGGTCAGTGCACCTACGAACGGCTTCCTGAGCGACGTCGCCGCCGCCGAGCAGCAGACCCCACTGCCGCCGCCACCGCCACCCGCACCGGATCCGAACGACCCGAAGTATGCGGCTGATCAAGCGGCCTACGAGCAGGACAAGCAAACCGCCGAGAGCGCCGCCGCAGCCTTTGCCGCAGCTGCGAAAGCTCGGGGCGCTGCGGTGGCGCAGGTGATCTCGAGGTCGCTTGCCACCGAACCGTACAAGATGTTGCAGGAGCTGCTGGACCAGCCAACAGAGAAGATGCCGATCTTCAAACCGGCCGTCGGTCCAGTCGTGGTGATGCGACATGAGCACGTCATCGAATGCCTGGAACGCACCGACCTGTTCACAGTGGATCCGTATGCGGTCCAGATGGCTCGGGCAACGGACGACAAGACCAAGAACCCGCAGGCGTTCTCGCACTTCATGCTTGGCACGGATCGCGACGAGCTCTATCGACTCGACGACGTGATCCTTCGGCGCGCGGTAGCACGGGGGGACGAGGACGTGCTCTCGGCCTTGACCCGCAGCGAGGCGGAGTTCTGGACGCGAAGCGCCAGGGAAGCGGGGCGAGGCGAGATCGACGTCGTCGCGACGCTCGCCAAGTCCGTGCCTCTGCGCATCGTCGGCGATTACCTGGGGGTCCCGTATCACGACAGCGGCGAGCCCGCGATGCTGCCAGGATTGCGCGGTGGGGACAGGTTCCCCCTCGACGGGGATCTGGAAAATGTGTTTTCCTTCAGCAAGATCCAGGAGGGCATCGTCCCGACCGCGGACGACCTCTTCACCTGGGTCAAAGACGCGTTCCGAAACATCTTCAACAACTTCAACCCCGGTCATCCCCGGTTTACCGAGTTTCGGGAGCGGGGGCTCGTTGCGACGGAGCATCTCAGCGCGTACGTTCACGCGTTGCTCAAGTTCTATAAGGAACGCCTGCGACGCGGAGACGCGGTTCCCGACACCATGCTGACGCGCCTGCTGCGCCTGCAGCTCGAGGTGAACAACGGAGGCGGTCATGCGCTCGAGCAGGAGTTCTCATCCCTTCTCGGCACGCCGCTGCCTGCAGGGGAGCTCGCAAGGCGCGTGTCGGATTCGATGATACGTTCCAATGTCTTCGGCACGGTGGTGGGCGCCGTCGTCAATCCGCAGGAAGCGACCGCCCGGATCGTTGATTCCTTCCTGCGCTTGAAGGACGGCGAGTACGAGGTGCGCAACGGCTCCACGTACGAGCATGCGGCTGCACTGGCCAACATCGACGAGGGCGAGCCAGGCTATGCGGACAGCCTGCAGACGTTACGCAAGTACGCGCTCGAAGCCCTGCGCCTGCGACCGCAGGGCGAAGTGCTGCTGCGGCTGTGCGTGAGGGACAACACCGAGCTTGGGGGTGTCCTCGTCCGTCAGGGCACGCTCGTCTTCGTTGCGTATGCGGTCGCAATGCGCGATCCGCAGGTCGTGCCACAACCGTTTGCCTTCGATGCTCATCGTGACGAGCGGCTCGTTGGGTATCTGCATGACAAGGATCGTGCTCGGGAGGCTCGACAGAGCCAGTTGTATCTGCAGCACGGCTACGGGCGACACAAGTGCCTGGGCCGCTACGCGTCCGAGATCGCCATGCGCGAGTCGCTGCGCGCACTGTTGCGGCTGGGGCAGCTGGAGCGACGGAGCGCGCTCGAGATGGATGAGGACAGCCTGTACGCGGTGAGCCTGCGAATAGGTTTTTCTGGATAGGTGTTTCTGAAAGGTATGGACGATGAACAAGGTGTTGGTCACCGGTGCGACAAGCTTTCTCGGTTACCATGTCGCGCAGCGGCTCAACGAGCAGGGAGTCCGTCCGCGTGTGCTGGAGCTGCGGGAAAGCAACCTGGATCCTCTGGCACAGCTCGACGTCGACCGGTTCGAGGGACATTTCGAGGACCCACAAGCGTTGGAAGCCGCATGTGCAGACATTGACACAGTGCTCCACTTGGCATTCAAGGTCAGCGTCGGAGGCGGGACGGAGATCGTTGAGGAAATGCGACAGGTAAACGTCGTCGGCACGCAACGTCTGTTGGATGCTGCGGCGGCCAAGGGGGTTGCGCGCGTTGTCGTTACGAGCAGCGCGCTCGCGGTGGGGGTGAACCGTCGACCAGAGCCTCTCGACGAGACTGCGAATTGGACCGAGCACGCCTTCGACATGCCCTATGCGGTGAGTCGCCGGCACGCGGAGCAGGAGGCGCTCGCAAAGGCAAAGCCTGGTTTCGCCGTGATCGTCGTATGCCCCGCGTTCACTCTGGGACCGCAGGACCCTGTCGGTGCCCCTGCCAACAAGCTGCTGAAGGCGCTCATCAGTGGGAAGCTGCCCTTCACATTGCCGGTCGGGTTCGGCTGTTTGGACGTACGAGACTTTGCGAACGGCATGGTGTTGGCCGCTCAGCACGGGCATTCCGGCAAGCGGTATCTGCTCAGTGGCCACAACGTAACGACCAACCAGTTGCTCGAACAGGCAGCCGCTATCGCCGGTGTTCGCGCGCCGCGATTTTCACCGCCAAAGCCGCTCGTCGAACTCACCGCGACGGCGGTCGAAAAAATCAGCAGACTCAGAGGAACCCCGGCCCCAATCACCCGGAGCGTCGTGCAAATCATCGGACGGTACGCGTGGTATGACACGACACGCGCCCGCTCTGAGCTTGGATTTCAGCCGCGACCGCTCCGGCAAACCCTTGAGGACACGATTCGCTGGTTGCGGGAGGAGGGGTCGGAGTCGAACCCCAAGGCCGGGACGCCAGTCTCATGAAGAAGTGGCTTGTCGCCGGGCTTGTGCTGCTTCTAGGGATCTGGTGGATCGCGGCGGCGCCCAGACCCGAGATTCGGGTCGCCGAGTCGGTGGTCGTTGACCCGTCCACCGCAAAGGCCATTGCAGCGGTCGACCACTCGCCCGACTTCGCCCAGGGTCTGGAGCGTTTTCCGTCCAACCTGCCCAATTTCGATGACGTCGCGCTCCTCCAGGGTGGAACCACCGCGCTGGTCACGGCGACGGACGGGAAAATCTGGACGGTGGACATCCCCACGCATGCGGCCCAGCCCTTCGTGGACGTGCCGCTGATGGCCTATGGCATCCACGAGGCGCCCGGCGACCCGAACCATGTCTATTTCTGCGCCTCGCGCTCGTACGGCACGCCGCATCCAGACGAGGCTGTGGGGCTGTACCGCCTCGCGCTCGACGACCGCTCGATCGAGCCCATTGTGCGTGAGGTGCCGGCTACCGACCTCGATCACGAACGCCCGGTCGTGTACGGCGACGGCGACCCCAAGGCGCCCGAATTGCGGCGTGACGGCAGCGGCGGGCCGCGCCGCCCGCTCATCGTCTGCGACAACCTGGACGTCAGTGAAGACGGCCGGCGCATCTACTTCTCCGAGCCGTTCGACTACACGGGCGCCTCGGTGGGCGATGCGGTGGACGAGGCCATCGCGCTCGCCCCCAACGGGCGCTTGTGGCGCCACGATCTGGACAGTGGAGCCACTCGCCTCATTGCGGAGGGCTTTCACTTCATCAACGGCGTGCTGTACGACCTGCATCCAGGACAGCCGCGGGAGGAGTCCGTGCTGGTGACCCAGACGTCTCTTTCCCGCCTGACGCGGTTCTTTCTCCGCGGCCCGAAAGCGGGCACTGCCGAGGTGGTGCTCGACGGGATTACCGGCATGGACGACGGCATGGACCGCGACGCCGCGGGGCGCATCTGGCTCGCCCTTTTCACCGAGAGAAGCGCGCTCCTGAACTGGGTTCACGCGAACGCCTGGCTCAAGCCGCTGTTCATGCGGCTGCCGGCCGGACCGCTGCTGCGCCAGCCGCAGCGCACCGGTGTGGTCGTCGTCAGCCCCGACGGGAGCACGCCCCTCTACGCGGCGATGTATGAAGGCCCTCAACTGACCTCTGTGGCGTCCGCCGTGCCCGCGCCAGGCGGCGTGTATCTGGCGAACGAGAGCCTGGGTCCCTCCAACCCCGAGCAGAACGGCATCGTGCGTTTGAGGTGGCCGCCACAGTTGCGATGATCGGAGGGAGAAACCGGCGCTGTGCCGTCAGCGCATCCCGGGAGCTGGTGCGGGTGTGCCCGGGTCAAAAGCGCCGCTCGCGCGCACGCCGGGGCTGCGCCAGGGCGCCACGCTCGTGCTCGACGCGGTCGACGAGCTGGACGAGCCGACGAGCGGTTCCGTCAGAGTCTGCCCCGCTTCGCGACGCCCGAGCAGCGCCGGGCGCATGCGCTGAGGCTCAAGCAGGCGTGGGACGCCGAGGTGATGGAGCGGTTTTCGCCGACCAGGACGCTGCCGCCACCCCCCGGGCGCGGATGAGCCTGCCGCCGGCGGCCACCGCTGGACGTTCCCGCCGGCCGATCGGGCCACCGTCCGCGCGCTGCTGGCCGACCTCGTCAGGCACGGTCTGCTGGCCGCGATGTAGCGCCGGCACGCCTGCGCGGCGCCGGGCGGGTACGGTTCTGCCGCACGTGTGGTGGACGCTGCCCACAGACTCAAGGAACCGTCATTGAAGATCGACAACAGCCCGCCGCGGGGCACCCGCGACCTGCTGCCGGACGTCGTCGCGAACCGCGACCGGGCGCTGGCCACAATCGCCGAGGTCTACCGGGCGTACGGATACGAGCGCATCGAGACTCCGTGCCTCGAGGACATCACCAGGCTGGAGTCGGGCGAGGGTGGGGAGAACGAGAAGCTGATCTTCCGCGTGCTCCGACGCGGGCTGCCCGAGGTCGTCGAGGCCCCGGCCGCCGTGACGGATCTGGTCGACCTGGGCCTGCGCTACGACCTGACGGTCCCGCTCACGCGCTTCTACGGCGACAACCACGCCGTGCTGCCGTCGCCTTTCCGCGCGTTCCAGGTGGGCTCGGTGTGGCGCGCCGAGCGCCCCCAGAAGGGCCGGTACCGCCAGTTCACCCAGTGCGACATCGACCTGCTCGGCGAGCCGTCCGTGCTCGCCGAATGCGAGCTGATCGAGGCCACGACCGAGGCGCTGTCCGCGCTCGGGCTCGATCAGACCGTGGTGCGCCTCGGCGACCGGCGGATCCTGAGCGCGCTCGCCGACGCGGTCGACCTGCCCGAGCGGTCCCGGTCGAGCTTCTTCGTCGCGCTCGACAAGCTCGACAAGATCGGCTGGGAAGGAGTGCGCGCGGAGCTGGGGGCGCGTGCGCTGCCGGCGGCCTCGGTCGACCGCTTGCTCGACCTCGTCACGGAACTGGAGGATGTGCCGTCCGCACAGGTCGCCGACCGCCTGAGCCAGTCCCTGCCAGCCCTGGCGGACAACGTCCTCGACGACCTGGCCACGACCGCCGCGTGCCTCGACCAGCGGAGCGACGTCCGCGGGGTCTTCGACCCGACGTTGGCCCGCGGCATGGGCTACTACACCGGCCAGATCTTCGAGGTCAGCCACCCGCGCTGCTCGTCCTCCATCGCCGGCGGCGGCCGGTACGACCGGCTCCTCAGGCGCTGCATGGGCCGTGACGTGCCCGCGTGTGGGTTCTCCCTCGGCTTCGAGCGCATCATCGACCTGCTTGACGCAGCCCCGAAAGCCCAGACGCTCGCGCTGCTCTACGACGTCGACAGCCCCCTGCCCGAGGTCCTGGCTGCCGCGCGAGCGCTGCGCGCGCAGGGCAGGTCCGTGTCCGTGCTTGCCCGGCGCGGTCAGCTCGGCAAGCAGCTCGCCCGGCTGGAGCAGTGGGGGTTCACGGCGTTCGCGTACCTCCGCAAGGGCGAGGAGCCCTCGGAGCGCCCGCTCGGACCGCGTCCCGAGCCGCCGTCGATGCCGCGCTGACCCAAGCGCTCGCCCGCCTGGCCCCACCCTGCGGTCACGCGTCGATCGCCAGGCTGCTCCATGTCGATGCGCGGCCTGCTGCGGTGGTACGGTCCTAGAAGTACGAAGCGGAAAAGAGCAAGCGGTGCTGGTTGTCCAGGTGGCGGGTCAAGACTTCGCGTTGGACGGTGCGGCGATCGAGCGCTCGCTCGCTGGCCTGGATCCCGAGCCGATCCAGGAGCACTACGTCGTGGCCGCCAGACGGCGGTACCCGCCCAAGCAGGTGCTCGCGGCGGCGACTGGGCTCGACCGGGCAGACTTCACCACCCACCAGGCGCGATCGATCCTGCGACGGCTGGGGTTCGGAGTCTACCGCCGCAGCCGCGACCAGCTGGTTACCGCTGGATCCGCCGGGCCCGGCCCGCACGGCGGCGCGGAGTCCTCAGCGCTGCAGCCTTACCAGGGACGGTGGATTGCCCAGGACGGGCTCGACGTGCTGTTCGACGCGGATTCACCAGAAGCGGTGCTGCGTTGGTTGCGACGACATGGTCTGCGAGCGCGGGTCTGGCGAGTTCCTGGCACACTCGCCGAGGCCGGCTCGAGCATTTCGACTCCGTGATCATCCCGTACACGGAGCTGCCAGACGCGGCGGGAGGCCGGCCTCGGCCCCTGCTCGATGTCTCCGTAAGCGACATGGATGATGTCTTGGTGCCTTGCCTGGTGGACAGTGGAGCGCTGCACACTCTGGTGCCTCGCTGGGTGGCTGACGCCGCCGGCATCAACGTCGAGCACGCCAAGACCAGGGCCTTGGCGATAGCCGGCACGGGCACGCAGGCGGCGTTCGTCGCCACTCGCCTCACGGCGGCCGACCACACGTGGGAGGCCGAAGTCGGCTTCTGTCAGCCGTGGCCATACGGATGGGGACTGCTCGGTCAGCTGTCCTTCTTCCGATTCTTCACGGTTGCGTTCCGCGCTATCGACTTCGAGTTCGACCTCTCCCCGGTGGAGTAGCGGCCCCGGATCGCAGGTCAGGCCAGGTCAGACGTGGCTGGGGTGGCACTTTCCCTTGGATGCGGAGGAAAGCGGCGAGAGATGGTCTCAGCCTCGCGGCGGGCCACCACCCAGTTGCAACGCTTCCGCTGCCCGGCTCCGGGATCTGTGTTCGTTGACCCGGGCGTTTCCCGTTGCTCACCGCGTCGCCGCGCGCGACCCGCCGGCTGCGCGAGCCCTCCTCCGGGCCGCGCCGGTCGGAGAACCAGCCCCAGCCGCCGTCCGGGTCAGCGTCGCCTCCCACGCCCGGTCCAGCGCCCGCGCTGACCCGTCGGCATCGCCGCTACCGGCCAGATCCCTGGACAGGTGAGCATGGGTCCACACGCGCATGGCGGGCGGAGCGTGACGCGCCTTGGCGCAGGCCTGCTCCAGCATCGCGATCGCCCGGTCCGCAGCGTGGCCGGCAGCGCCGACCGCGGTGGGCGAGTCCAGCCAGCTCGAGGCCACCAACGCCGCTGCCTCCAGACGGGCATCGCCCGCTTCCCGTGCCAGGCTCGAGCTGCGCCCAAACCACAGGTCGGCCTCGCCCAGCCGTCCAGCATCCACCGCCATGAACCCTGACAGCGCGCAGGCGTCGGCTGAGGCAGCCTGCAGCCGGGTCCGGACCAGCGGGGTCATCCACGCCCGCCGCAGCAGGTCAGTCAAAGTGCGAGCATGCGCCAGCGCCGCCCGGGCGATGTCCACATGCGCAGGCTCGGTCGCGTAGACGGCGGCCAGACGTGTGGCGACCGCCTCGACGTCGTCGACCATCACCGGATAGATCCTGGGGCGGCGGCCGAACAGCTGGGCGGCTGCTACCAGCTCGGGTACCGGCAGCAACGCCAACCCGCTCACCTTCATCATCCGTTCGAGCACGGTTCGTCGCTGCAGCACGTACGCCTTTCGTTGCGCCTGGGTGGCCCAACACCAGTGTGCCGCCGCCGCGCTGCTGTGCCCCAGCCCGAGCTCGGCGATGTCGGCTGCTCCGAGCAGTGCGCACAGCGCCTTGGGGTAGGCGCCGCGGGGGACGCGCTCGCGCAGCTCCCATTCCTCGATGGTCTCATAGGTCAACCCGTGCGTGGCCGCCAACAGCCCGTCGACCCGTTCGGCCAGTTGTTGGCGGGAGCAGCTCAGCGCCTCGCGGCGTACCCGCATCTCGGTGAGCACCTGCCAGCCGTGCGCCGGCCTGCCCATGCTCGCACTCCTTTCTGGTTACGCCATCAGCTGCTGGCGGATGGCTTCGATGAGGATCTTGGGGTCGTCGCTGTTCGGCAGATCGATGCCGACGCCCTTGGCGCGCAAGCGGATCTGGTCGATGCTCATCAGGTCGAGTGTGGCCAGCATGCGCGCGACCGTGTTGCGCCGGTGCTCCCGGCTGGCCTGGCGCACCGGGGCGACCGCGTGAAGGTCAAACGAAGGGTTCATGGCAAATCCTTCGGCAGGTAGGCCGGCGGGGTTCGTTCCCGCTTGCCGCACAGGTTCCCCACCGGCGCTGATGACCCGTCGTAGGGCAGACCCGGTAGGCGCGATGCCGCCTTCGGGCACAGGCCGCAATGATGGCTGAGGTCACCCCACCCGTCGTCGCCGACGCTGATCGCCCAGGTGAAACGCTGCGGGTGGCTCCAGGGCGGTTCGGGCGCTTACGCGGGCGGGTTGGATCGGTGGCCGGCATCCTCGAGTCTTCGTGGTCATGGCGGGTCGGTGGATCAGCGTCCCACGACCCGCCGCTGGCAGCGATGCCCTTCATCCGGCCAGGCCAGGACGGTCGGCGGTACCCCGACGGCCCCGGTTACCGCGCGGCGGTAAC
>JBOGEB010000084.1:0-16509 GCA_050743125.1 Egibacteraceae bacterium | reverse complement strand
CACGCGCCAGGCTTCGTAGGTAGGCGAACAGCTCCCGGAGGCCGCGTTCGACGAGCTGCGGCAGCGGCTCCCGCAGCGGGTTGCCGTCCAGAGCGAGCAGCAAGGTCTCCGGCAGGTCTCCCAACTCCGCGGGCAGGGCGGTGAGCTGGTTGCCACGGAGGTCCAGGGTCTGGAGGTTGGCGAGCTGGCCGATCTGGGGGGGCAGGGCGGTGAGCTGGTTGAAGGCGAGGCTCAGTGCTCCCTGCTGGCTCGACGCCGCATGGAGAATCTTCTCGAGAACGGCCTTGTCTCCAACCGGCCCCGGACTCATCCCCGTGCCTCCTCCTGCCCTGCGGGCGTGCTCCGCTGGAGCCAACGAAATGGTAAGCCCCCGCAGTCATCCGGGCGCTTCGCGTTGGGCGAGGGCGGTCAGGGCGGCGTGGAGGGCGTCGGCGCAGAAGGCGGTCGTCAGGGCTCGCCCCTGGTGGTACCCCTCGCGGCCCTGCTTGATCGGAATGCGGTAGAGGGGCTCGGCGGGCCAGGAGCCGTCGGCGAGCTGATGCTCGCCGAGGTAGCGCAGGCCGCGCTCGAGGAGGAGCACGTCGGCCTCGCCGGCCCCGGCCCCCAACGCCATGGCGCAGCTCTTGAGGCAGAACGCGGTGCGCTGCGGGCTTCCCCAGCCGCCGTCCAGGCGCTGGCGCGCAGCCATACGCGCGCGGATGGCCGCTGCGGTGGCGGCGATGCCACCCCAGGGGGAGCGGTCGACCGCCTTGTCGCGGTAGAGCCGCGCGAAGCGGAGGAAGATGAGCGCTGAATATGACTGATCGTAGTAATAGACCCCGCCCACGGCGCCCTCGCCCGAGCATGCGAGGACGCGTGCGGTGTTCGCTTGGATCACCTCGTTGAAGCGGGCCGCGTCGAAGGCCAGCAGGCCGCAGAGCAGCTGCAGGCGCATGGCGTTGCAGTCGTCGCCCGGCCACGCCTCACCGGAGGGGGTCGTCGAACGCCCTGCCGGGTCGCGGGAGAAATAGGTCGGCGCGACACCGTCCTCGTCCGTGTTCGCCGGCAGCAGCGCGACCCACGTCTCGGCGCGGTCCCGGGCCGTGCCCGTCGCGGTGACGAGCTCCAGCATGAGGCCGAGACAATCGGCGTCCGGGGGGATATCCCGCCAGGCGCCAAAGTGGCGGAGCCCGCCCGGAGGGATCTCGCCGAGCAGCCGTGCCACCTCGCCGTGGGCGTCCTGACCCAGCTCGAGGAGCGCCCGAAGGATCATCCCCCGGACGAACCACTGGCCCACGGGCTGGTCGTTTGAGCCGAAGACGCCGAAGCGCTGTACCTCCCATGAGCCCGGCCACGGCGCGTGCTCAGCGAGGAATGCGACGGCCATCCGCACGTCAGTGGTCGCAGCGTCGCGCAGCGCGTGATCCGGGCGAGCTGGGCGCAGATCCAGCAGGGCGCGGAAGGCCATCAGGGCGTCGAAGCGGCGGAAGCTCTGGGCGAGCGCGTCGAGAAACTCGACCGCTGCGGCATGCAGATCGCTTGCTCCCTCGGAGGGCAGGCGGTTCTCCGCTCGAGCGAGCGCGCGACGCGCGACGGACTCCAGCCGCGCGCGGTAGGGCTCGCTCGCCAGGAGGCCGCGGACCTCGGAGCGGCGCATGGCGGAGGTGCGCTCGCCGGCGTAGGCGCCAAGAAGCGCGGCACCGAGGGGTAGCTGGCCAAGCCAGGCCTCGACGAGCGGCGTGAGCGCGGCATCGCGGAGATCGCGCGCGTCGGGATCGAGCCACAGGCGCGCGAGATCGCCGAGGAGCGTGACCGGCTCGGCGACCGCCTGGCCGAACCGTGACCAGGCCGCGAGATTCCCTCCAGCGAGCAGCGCCGGCAAGGTCCACAGCACGACCGCCTCACGCACGCCGCAGGACGCGCGCTCGCTCGGTGACCGCTGGCTCGGCTGGTTGGCCGCAGCCCCGAGCGGCGGGTTCTTCGGCGCCGAGGCGACGGGGTACGCGCCGAGGCCGACCAGCCACGAGGCGATCTGGTCCGTGGGCGGGGCACGCCCGCCAGTCGCACGCTCGAGCACACGGGCGACCAGGCGCCAGCGCGTCGCGTCGTCCGGCACCTCGTGCTGGTAGGAACGGAAGCCCGCGTCGAGAGTTCCGTCGGTCTCCTCGGAAGCTGCGGTCCCGCGCGCGTTCAGGGCGGTCACGGCGATCGCGAGCGTGCCCGCCGTAACGGGCAGGCGCGTGCGCCCGCCGATGTGCGCGGCCCAGGCCGCCCATGGGATAGCGACGCCGAGCGGCGCGCCGACCCGCTGCCGCACCGCTGGCTCGAGCCACGCGCGATCCCTGGTGGCGAGCGCACCCACCCGCTGCACAGCTTCGAGCGCATCAAGACACGCCGCTTCGTCTCCGGCCTCGATCCACGGCCAGAAGCCGCGCCCTTCGTGGCCAGCGTGCATCAACCAGCCCGGCGCTCGCCCGTACGGATCTGCTCGATGATCACGTCAATGGCTTCGGGCGGTGCTGCACTGGCCTTCTTGATTTCGGCAAGTTTTTCCTCACTTATCTCATAATTTTCTTCTCGTATGACTCCTTCGGGATCGTCGAGGAGCCGGCGGCGGAACTGCGGATCACGAACTGCTCGTTCGATCAGCTCTTGCACGCCTTTTGGCACCGGCATTCCCTCCGGGATCGACTGGCAGTGGTCGGGCGCTGATAGAGCGTAAAGTCCTTAATCCCTGCTGGTCAAGGGCAGGTATCCGGAATGCCTGCTATGACAACGTCGTGAAAAAGAACGCCTCGAACAGCTTCACCTGAAGCTCGGTCATGAGCCGTGCGCGCTCCTCGCAGAAGCGCACAGCCTCCGGCATAGCGAGCGCGTCCGCCGCTCGCCGGGCTCGGGCGAGCTCGTCCAACGCGTCGCTCACGACGGCGTCGAATCCGCCCCGAGAGAAAAGCGCCACGCGGAGCGCTTCGGCCTCGCGATCCCCGCCCGCCCTGCCGTCAAGGCGGAACAGGACGTGGGTTCTGTTCCCGTTCGCCCGATCCTTCTCAGCATCGAGCAGGTCGGCGAAGAGCTGGTGCGCGGTCACGAGAGCGGCTGAGAACTGCTCGAGGGTCTCGACATCCTCCGCCCGACCAGCGGCGAACAGCGCCGCAGCCGGGGAGAGCACGAGCGGGCGTGAGCGGGCGAGCACGCTCCGGAACGCCGCGGCGTCGTAGGCCGCTTCACCCCTGTGGAGCCTCCGCTCGAGCAGCATCGCCTCCCCGTAGCCGAGCCAGGCCTCCTCGAACAGCTCCCAGAAGGCGCTCCCGACCGGAACCGCGCGCGCCAGCAGCGCCTGGTGACGCGCGCAGAGCGCGTCCGAGAGCATCATCGCCGCACCCGGCTCACCGACCGCCTCGTCGAACCAGTCGTCCTGCACCCGCACGTGGAGGTACCCCACCGCGGCCGCCTCCACCAGGTCTGCCGCCACCGCCGGGCCGACCGCCGTGCCTTGGCGCGCCGTGTGTGCCGCAGCCCACTGCGGGAGCTCCAGCACCGGCAAGGCCATCGGGTGGGAGAAGTAGCCCTGTCCGTGTCCACCGCGGAAGAGCTCGAGCCGCTCCTCGAGCGCGTCGAACGCCGCGCCGAGCTCTGGCCCGAGCCGCCCACGGAACACCGCCAGCCGCCGCAGCACCTCAGCTTCTCCCAGCTCGGCTGGCGTGCCGAGGTGGTCGACCATGCGCCTATCCCCTCTGCGCCGTAGCCGGAGTGGTGAGCCCGGTGGCAAGCGCGGCAGCCACAGTGGCGGTGAGCACGTTCGGGAGGCCTGCGCGACCGGTTATGCCGAGTTTGCGGTAGGCCCGTGTCAGGTGCGCCTCGACGGTTTTGGTGGTGATGTACAGCGCTTGGGCGATGTCCTGGTTGGAATGCCCGGCTCCGGCAAGCTCGACGACGCGGTGCTCACTGGGAGTGAGCGCGGCAGCGCCCGACAGCTCCCTTCGCGGGGGGCGGGCGCCGGTGGCCCGAAGCTCGGTCCGCGCGCGATGGACCAGCGGCGTGGCGCCGGAGACCTCGGCCAGCTCCATGCCTTGGCGCAGGTGCTCGCGGGACGCTGCCCGCTGACCTGAGCGCCGCAGCGCGGCGCCCAGCTCGACCAGAGCCTTTGCGTATTCCAGCCGTGCGGGCGAGGGCTCCAGCACCGCCACCGCCTCGCGCAGCAGGCCGAGACCCTGCTCGCCCCCCCCGGTGAGCCCGGTGAGCCCGGTGAGCCCGGCGACCCGCAACGCGCGCCCGAGCGCCCTGGGCGCTCCCCACCGTCGCGCCAGGGCCAGCTCCTCAGCGGCCAGCGTCTGGGCCTCCTCGCGCCGATCGAGGGCGCGCAGTGCGAGTGCCGCCCCCGAGCGCCAGTCGACCAGGGCCGGGTTGTCCCGGCCGTGTACCGAGTAACACCGGCCGCAGGCGAGCGAGGCATCCAGGCTCTCCCTCGTCCGTCCCTGCAGCATGAGCAGCCGTGCGCGGCTGTCGAGGACCCGGTACCAGTGCCCGGTCGCTGGCGTGGGCTCGGGGAGGTCGACCCCCGCCAGCGCCGCTGCGGCCTCCTCCAGGCGGCCCTGCTCCATCAGCGCATCGGCAAGGAAGGCGGCAGCCAAGGGCCGGACGATGGCGATCCGCGCCGTGACGATCGCCCGCACGGCCTCTCGGGCGTCGGCCTCAGCCTCGGCCAGATGACCGCGCCAGAGCCATGCGAGGCTCTGATAGCACTTCAGGATCCCGACGGCGAAGACCGATCCGTGCAGGTTCGCGTCGGCCAACGCCGCGTCGAGGAGCGGCATCACCTCGTCGAGGTCGGCGGCCATGAGCACGACACAGCCGCCGACGAAGGGCGTGCTGCCGTTGGCCTGCTGCAGGAGCGTGCCGTCGGCCAGGCCCCGTCGGGCGCGGGCGACCGCGGTCTGGGCCGGCTCGCCCGCAAAGGCGTCGTGAACGGCGATCAGGCAGTCGAGCATCCGGCTGCCCAATCCTTCGTCCGAGTGCCCGTCGGACCTGTCCCGAAGCCGCTCGATCGCGAGCCCGCGCAGCGCAGGCGCAGAGACCGCCACGGTGAGGATGCCCGCTTCGAGCCGCGCCTGCCGGTCGCCGTGCTCCTGCCCCAGGACATCGATCGCCTGGGAGTAGACCTCGACGGCCTCGTTGTGGCATCCGGCGAAGTTCAAAGCGTGCCCGAGCATCTCCGCGATCAGCGCGCGCTGCTCCGGTTCTTGCACCGGGGTCAGGGCTGCCCGCAGGTGCTTCGCCGCCTTCGCCACGTCCACGAGCTGCGCGATCGTGCCGACCTGGACGAGGATCTCCGCCCGCTGCTCGGGCGCGGGCGGCTCCTGCAGGCAGCGCTCCAGGTAGGTCACCGCGGCCTCGGGCGACCCGCCGCGGAACGCCTCCTCTGCCGCCCGCCGCAGGACCGCGACGACCCACTCGTCGCCCGCCGGCGGGATCAGCAGCAGGTGGGCAGCCACGTGCTCAGACGCTACCCCCGCCTCCACGAGCAGGCGCGCCGCCTGCACGTGCGCGTTGATGCGCTCGGTTGCTGACAGTCCCGCGTAGACGGCGTCTCGCACCAGCGGGTGAACGAAGCCAAGCGGCCCGTGTGGGCGCAGAATCTCGACGGCTGCCAGCTCCTGGGCTGTCTCGAGCGTTTGGGCGGGCTCCAGCCCGGCGATGGCTCCCGCCAGGGCGGGCTCGGCATCCTCCCCCAGGATGGCCACCGCGCCGCACAACGCCTTCGCCCGTGCCCCCAGCCGCGCCAGGCGCAACGCCACCCGCTGCCCGACCGCCCGGAAAGCGAGACTGGTCAGGCGGGCCACCCCGGCGGCGCTCGGAGCCACGCCCTCCACGACGGCAACGCTGGCCAGCTCGCGCAACAACAGCGGGTTGCCGCCCGTGGCGGCATGGCAGGCGGCGCAGAACGCCTCGTCGGCCTTGGCGGCCTGATCCCTGTTGGCGAGCAGCGCGCGCACCAGGCGCGCGGAGCCAGCCTCGCTCAACGGCGCCGGGCGCAGGAGCGTGGCCAGGGGGTCGGTGGTGATCTGGGCCAGCAGATCCTTCTCGGCGGCAGGCTCGGCAGGCCGGAGCGCCACCTTGGCCAACAGCGGCAGGCCGTCCAGCCGCGGGATCAGATGGGCCAAGAAGCGCAGCGACGGCGCGTCCCCCCAGTGGAGGTCGTCGATGATCACCAGCAGTGGTCCCTGGGTGCACAGATTGGCCGTCAGCCAGTACAGACCGTGCAGCCTGGCAAACCCGGCGTCACCGCCTGTCGGCGGCGGCGCAGTGTGCCCGGAGAAGAGTGGGGCGGCCTGCTGTGCGGCGCCGTCCAACAGCTCGGCCCGTTCGGCCTCACCCACGCTCGCGAGCACCGGCTCGAATAGCTGGCGGACCAGGCCGTAGGTGAACTCCCGCTCCAGCTCCGAGCCGCGGGCGGTGAGCACCCGCATCCCGGCCCGCTCAGCCTCAGCCCGGGCAACGGCCAACAGACGGGTTTTCCCGATACCAGCCGGACCCTGCACGACCGCGAGCTGACCCGCCCCCTCGAGCGCGCTCGAAATCAACGCCGTCAGGGCTGCCAACTCCTGCTCCCGCTCGACGAGTGGCTCGTTTCCCGCTCCGGAGCTCATCTTCCGCCTCGCTTTTGCGGCTCATCCCTTCACCCGCATGGGCTCAGGGTCAGGGTGAAC
Source organism: Egibacteraceae bacterium (assembly GCA_050743125.1). Classification (GTDB taxonomy): domain Bacteria; phylum Actinomycetota; class Nitriliruptoria; order Euzebyales; family Egibacteraceae; genus JBOGEB01. The sequence goes on along the minus strand of JBOGEB010000084.1, from coordinate 9,823 downwards.
CCTCGCAAGTGTAGGGGGGGGCAGTAGGGGCGTCCACGACGCAAAGCACTCAGGAAGAACGCATTATGCGTACCACACCCCACGAGGGTGCGCAGGTCGAAGCCCTGATCAGTGGGTGTCCAGCACCGGCGGAAACATCGCTTGGTCGAAGGCGGGTCATGATCGAGACGCGGTACGAGGGGGCCTGCACCTGCGGGCTCCGTCACGCTCGCGATCCGGCTCAACGTCAACCACTGGATCGACCTGCACCCGCGCGTCAGCCGAGCACCACGGCCGAAAGCGCGGCATGGTCGGACGTCCCCAGATCCCAAAAGGCATAGGGGAACCAGGGGCTTGCCCCGTTCACGGGGCAAGCCCCTCGGGTTTTAAAGACTCGAGAACGTGTTTGAGAAGTATTCCGGGGGTCGCCTGTCGAGCTTGCGGCCAGGATTCGTCACGCATGCGTGACGAATCCTGGCCATACGGGGACGTCCGACATGTGCGTGACCGTACTTACGACACGGGGTACCAAGTCGGCGGCTAGCGCGCGCAGGACGCGCGTCGGCGGCGCTCCATCTGGTCGGTTACGATCGCGCGCGCCGTGCCGCGGTATGCGATCGTGACGTTCCTGACCGACTACGGGCTCGTCGACCCGTTCGTCGGGCTGTGCCACGCGGTGCTCGCCCGCGCGGCGCCGCACGCGCGGGTCGTCGACTTGACGCACGGGATCGGGCCACAGGACGTACGGCATGGCGCGGTCGTGCTCGCGGACTGCGTCGGGCACCTGCCCCCGGCGGTGCATCTGGCGGTCGTCGACCCGACAGTGGGCACCAGCCGGCGCGCGGTCGTCGTCGCGGCAGGGGACGCGCTGCTCGTCGGCCCGGACAACGGGCTGCTGTGGCCCGCCGCGGGGCGGCTCGGCGGTCCGACCGGAGCGTGGGTGATCACCGCCCGCGCCCCCGGTCCGTCCCGGACGTTCGACGGGCGCGACGTGTTCGCACCCGCCGCCGCGCGGCTGGCGAGCGGCGGCGACCCGGACGCTCTGGGTCCGCTGGTGCCCGTGGACACGCTGTCGAGGCTTGCCCTGCCCACGGCCAGCGTGGCCGCCGGCAGGATCGAGGCAGAGGTCCTGCTCGTGGACCGGTTCGGCAACCTCCAGCTCGCCGCCACGGTCGCCGACCTCGCCGCCGCCGGCCTGGCGCCCGGCGCGCGCATACGGGTCCACGCCCGCTCTGCCACCTGCTGCGCGACCTTCGCCGAGATCCCCGAGGGCGAGCTCGGCCTGCTCCCCGACGCGTTCGGCCGGCTCCAGCTGGCGGTCAACCAGGGCAGCGCCGCTCAGGTCCTCGGGCTGCTCCCCGGCCAGACCGCGACCGTCACGGCCGTGCCCTAACGCAGGCCCGAGGCGGAGCATTCGAATATGGCAATCCTGGGTCCATTGCACAACTTGTCGGTCGCCATTGAGGCCACTGCTCGCGGGAAATGCACCCACGTCCGCTCCCCTCACGGCGAAACAGAGGCGATCGCGCAACTCGCGCGGATACCGCCCTAATCCTTCACCGTGCAAGCTGACCGTCCCAAACGTAAGCTGGCCGGCATGAGAACGCTGTTTTGTTCTATGCTGACGAACGAGCCGGCCGGCCTGGGTTTGTGAGGTCTTGGCAGCGTTGGACCTGATCCATCTCGTACCGCTCGCGGCAAGGGGCTTCAGACTATTGGTCATCGTGCTGGCGTTGGCAGGGTGTGCGGGGGCGTCGGCAGGGGGGCAACAGCGTGACTCGCCGGACTCCGGGATCGACTGGCGGACGATATTCGCCCTGCCGAGCAACGACGTGTGCTCGATTCACGTCTACTCGCCCCACGACGAGCGTACGGCGCTGCCGGCGGTTGCGTCGTACTGCCGCCAGATGGGCAAGCCCTGGATCACCGAAGAGTTCGGCTGGGAGCAGTCGATCGGCGACCGGCAGCGAGCCGACAATTTTGCGCGCATCTACGACCTGCAGGGGAAGCATCATTCTGCGGGCGTCGGGTTCTGGAACCTCGGCGCCGAGACGGCCGCTTCGACGTTCGCGGTCAATGAATCGACGCCGATGACGCTGCGAATAGTTCGCCAGTTCACGCAGGGGTCGGGCGCCCTCGCGCAGCGACCGACGAGCGACGGCTTCGTGAAGACCTGTGGTCGCCAGCTCTGCATCGACGGGCAGCCGTGGCGGCTGCACGCCGGGAGCGCCTACGGTGGGTTGAAAGACCCGATCAGCACGGTCCGCCTGGCGCAGGACTCCTGCCTCAACACGGTGAGGATCGTCAATTTCCTCGCCGGAGAAGAAGAAGGGCGTGATCCCGCCACGGCGCCGTTCGACGAGGCCTCGTGGAGACAGGTGGACCGCCTGATCGCCGCGGCGGCCGAGGCGAACCTGCGGGTGATCCTTGACCTGTCCACGTACCGCAACCTGCTGCTGAACGCGGGCGTCAACCCCTACACGACGGATTGGGGCCCCGTCGTGGACTTCGCGACCAGCCGCCGCAACACGATGACAGGAGTGCGCTACCGCGACGATCCTACGATCGCGCTGATCTCGCTTGCGGGGGAGGTCGAGCCACCCGCGAACCACAAAGATTTGGGTGTCGAGCCTGCGCACATCACTGCTTTCTTCGCGCGCACCCTCGGGCAATGGAAAACCGCCGACCCGAGGCACCTCGTCAACACTGGAGGGCTGATCCACCTCAACGCCTCATGATCCCGCAACTGTTGCGTGATCGAGTCGGTAGAGCCGCCAGGTGATCCTTCTGCCCGCGAACTCCCTGATGAGCGTGGTAGACGGCTCTCCACCGTCGTACAGCTCGGGATAGTTGCGGTTCACTGCGTCCAGTCTGGCGGTCGCGCTGCCACCGGGCACGAGCAGGTAGTCGACCAACGCGTGCGGCCGTGCGTGCGCGGCGAAGAAATCACGGTCGACGTTCAGCACGAACTGCGATGGATTGTCGGACATGGTGACGATGGCGTATCCCTCCCACGAGTCCAGCAGGACTGAGCCTTTTGGCAGGTTCAGATCATCGAGAAATACGGCGGCATCTCGTGCGCTTTGGAAGCGCTGCTTGGCATGGGGGTTGTCCGGTCGCGGATGGCCGGTGAGCATCTCCACAAGGGCGGACTCATCCGATGCGAGCAGGGGATCGGTGAACACCACGCAGGTTGAGCCGATGCTGGCCGCGACGACGACGACCGCGACGACGCCTCTGAATGCCTCGCTCGCGCACCACCGACAGGGTGAGCCTTGGAGAGCCGACGCGGGGGCCGCGCAGTAGCTGGCGAGAAGTACGGTCAACGGAACGGCGAGGATGAGGAAGCGCAGCCAGCCGAACGACGCACCTGCGGACATGGTCGCGGTGTAGAAGGCCAGCGGTCCTCCGCAGACGATCAGTGGTGCCAAGCTGCGGGTGTCCCGCCGGTGCCAGGCGGCGAGGAGCACGACCGGTAATGCCGGGGTCAGCAGTGCGAGCTGTCGCGCGACGCGGCCCGGGTCGGCGATCCCGACGCCAATCCCGACCTGCGCCGAGTTGCCGTAGGCGGACGAGAACTGCTCGAAGGGCTGGCCCACGATCAGCCAGCTCGCCGCCGCCCAGCCTACGAACGCCACCAGCGGCGGGAACGCAACGGTCAGGCCATCGCCCAGGACGTGGGGAATACGGTCACGAAGCGATCCTGACGTCCTGCAGAGCGTCACCGCGGCCACCAGCGCCCCGACGGCGGCAGCGGAGGTCACGGCCTCGTAGCGGGCGAAGTACGCCACCCCGACGTGCACGCCCGCCCCAATGAGGTCCCGGGTCTCGTGGTGTTGCAGCCAGCGGGCGAGGGCGCGCATCCCCAACAGGCAGAAGAGCAGGAACATCGCTTCGCTCATGCCGTTGGCCCCATACGCCAGGACCATGGGGTGCAGGGCGAACGACGCGGTGAAAAAAACCTGTGCCCACCGCTTGGCGCCGGCGTCACGCACCGTCAGCCAGACCACGACCACGGCGCCCGCCATGCACAGCGCTGCGACGATGTTGGCGGCGAAACCGTCGCGAAGCAGCGCCGGCCACCAGTCGGCGAGCACCACCAGCGGCAGCAGCGCGAGGATGGGCAGCGGCGACCAGACGAAGCCGATGTCCGCCAGGCTGGGGTCCCGGCTCGCGACCACTTGGTTGGCGATCGCCACACGCGAGAACGCATCGCCGAAAACCGCCCCAGACCCGAGGTTCACCCAATGGGCAGCCGCGAGGTAGACGCACGCGCTGCCGATGCAGAGCAGGACGGCAGCGCGGCGACGGCACGAGGCATCGACGAGGGGGGCGCTGCTCATTGGCCTGGAGCCTGGCTTGTGCCCTGATGCAGGCCGTGCACGGTCTTCTCCCAGAAGCTGGGCGCCATGACCAGCTGCCATCCGGCTTTGACAGCCGCCATCGACATCATCAGCCAGTACACGGGCATCAGGAGGGCAGCGCCGACGAGGTGCGGAGCGCCGGCGACCGGGGCGCTCACCACCCCCATGTAGACGCAGGTGGCGTTGCCGACGGCCCAGCACACCAGCCCCAGCAGGAGGACCCAGCCGGGGAAGATCTGCGGCAGGAGGCGGGGTTGAGCTCCGAACCAGAGCAGCGTCAGCGCCCACATGACGGGGTTCAGCACGGACAGCAGCGGCGTGCCGCCGATGAACAAGGTGACGCCCAGGACGCCGCGCGGTCCGATCTCGCGCCACAGCCGCCGCGGGTCCCTCATGTGCACGAGGAACGTCTGTGCGTAGCCCTTGTACCAGCGGCTGCGCTGGCGGACCCAGTTGACGAAGTCGCTGTTCGCCTCCTCCAACGTGACGGAGTCGAGGACCAGTACCCGATGGCCGTACCGCGCCAGCCGGATGCCGAGATCCGCGTCCTCGGTCACGTTGAACGGGTCCCACCGGCCCACCGCGTCCAGAACGTCGCGCCGGATGTGCAGCGACGTGCCGCCGAGTGGCACCGGCGCCCCCAGCCGGATCAGTCCGGGAAGGAGCAGGGTGAACCACATTCCGTAGTCGATGGCGAACCACCGGGTGAGCAGGTTCTGGCGCGGGTTGTAGAAGCCCAACCGGGCCTGCAGACAGGCCACGTCGGGGGGCAGCCGCCGAAACGCGGCCGCGGCCCGGAGCAGCTGGAGCGCGTCGGGCACGTCCTCGGCGTCGTAGATCGTCAGCAACGCTCCGGTTGCGCCGAGGACGCCGTAGTTGCAGGCCTTCGGCTTGGTCTTCGGGGCGCAGTCCGGAACTTGGACGATCGTGACGTGCGGGTCCAGTCCGACCGCCAGCAACGCGCGCAACGTCCGCTCGTCGTCGGCCTCTAGCAGGATGCGGACGTCGAGCAGGTGACGTGGATACTCCAGGGCCCGCAGCGCCCTGAGCATCTGCTCGGCGACTTGCGGCTCGTCGTGCATGGGCACGAGCACCGTGTAGGTGGGCAGCTCGTCGTCGGTGAGCGCCCGGGCCTGCATGTCGGACACCTGCACGAGCGCGCCGGTCTCGAGCGAGGATCGAAACAGGGCGACCTTGTAGCCCACCGCCGTGAGGTAGAGCAGCACGATGGTGGCGCTGAGCGCGATCAGGGCGCCGACGGGTGTCACGACGAGGAGAACGAGCAGCGCGCCGCCTGTGGCCAGCGCATACCACCGGGCTCGTGCGCTCCATGTCTGTCGCGCGGACAGCTGGGGATGCGTGCGTTCCAGCCACTCGACGCTGTGGGTCAAGGGATCGGCGAGCGCCGCCTCTTCTCCCGCGGCGGCGGGCCGCCCAACGGAGTCGTCGGCCGTCACCTGATGTCCTCCTCGAGCAGTTGAGCCGCTGTGCTCATGTGCGCCTGCGCTGCGATCAGGTCACGAGCAAGCCGGCTCAGCTCCTCGACGTCACGCACAAGCCGCGCTCGGCTGCGGTCGTCATGTGCTGGCGTGGAGCCCGTCAGCGCAATCCGCTCGTACAGGCGTCCGGCGACGGTCTTCACCGGCCAGACCCAGTGGAGGGTGGTCACCCGCTCGGTGCGCTCCTCGTCCTGGAACGCCATTGCCGTCGCGGAGATGCCGCCGACCAGATCGATGGCCTCCTCGCGCAGCGCCTCGTCGCGACGGAATCCGTACGACTCGGCGACCCCGTTGGTGTCCAGCGTGCGAGGCTCAGCCGTGGTCACCACGTCGACGAGGATGGCCGGGGTTTCGGCGGGCGCCGACGCGTTCACATAGCGGTAGCGGAACCAGGTCGAGTCGTCGCCGAAGACGCCGCCCGTCGTCGTCAGCTCCGCGGTCCGGTCAGCTGCGGTGACCACCCAGCCGACCGGCGCCACCGGGGCGCCGGCCCCCTCGAAGGAGATCGTCAGGGGGGCGCCGAGCGGTTCGCTCAGGGGCGCGAACCGCTTGAGGTCGGTGTTCAGCACAGCGAACGCGAGCGCCGCAAGGGCGACGACCACGATTGTTGGTCTCCCCATGGACCGTGGCAGCAACGCCGATCGACGGTCGGGGTCCGGCGTCGGCCACCGCAGCCCGGCGCCCGAGGACAGCCCCACCATGGCCAGCACCGCAACGGCGAAGGTTGCGAAGCCGACGTGAGGGTGAAACTCGACGATCGCCTGCTCGCCCCACCGCTCGCCGAACGCGAGCAGGATCAGGATCCGGGCGACGTTCGCCAGCCAGGTCAGGACCAGTCCGACGGTCAGCCACCCCAACTTGCGCAGCCACGATCCGTGGGTGCACGCGATGATCGCACCGCCGACGACGGCGAACCCGACCAGACCGTAGGCGCCGGAGCATGCCTGGGTGACAGCCACCTCGAAGCGCCCAGCTCCGGCGCCAACCGACAGCAGCCAGGCCTCGCCAGCAGGGGACGCGACCGGAACGAGCCGCAAGACCGCGGAGACCGCCCGTGTAGTCGCATGGGTGAGGTGGTCGGCCGCTGACGTCACCAGCAGCTCGGCGGGTACCGGCCACGCGGCGAACAGGAGGAGCACGGCCATCCGAATACGCCACAGCATCCGGGTGCCGAACACCATGGCGACCACTCCTGCGACGAAGACGGGCAACGTCAGCAGGTCCAGGCGCCAGGTCCAGTACAGACCGGACCAGTGGTCACGGACGAGCACCGACATGGCCCCAGCCGCGAGCAGCAGCGGGATGCCGACGATCCAGTCCAGCTCGCGGTCGTGGATCGTCGGTTCCTGCGGCCGTGGCCGGGCGGTGGCAGCCGCAAGCAGCAGCGCCTCGACCGGGATGAGCGCGAGGTTCGCCAGGGGCGTGTCCTGGGTGAGGCTCGTCGCCAGCGAGACGAGGGAGTAGTGGAACGCGGTCACGCAGGCGGCGATCACGAACAGCGCATGGCCCGCCGAGCGCCATCTGGCTATCCCGACCCCGTCCTCCTCGCTCCGGGCGATCGCGACGGTCGGGATGGCCGGGTCAACGGACATGGCTGCGGTACCTTCGGCGGCTTCGCGCCCACCACAGTGCGGCAGTCGCGGCGGCGAGCAGCGGCATGAGCAGCGCGAAGCGGCCCTCAGCCAGCCCGCTGTGCGCTGCGCAGGGACGGCTGCGGGCGCTTGCGGCCGCTGAGCGCGTCTGGCCGTCCGGTCCCCGCAGTGTCCACACGACCTCCTCGTCGGTCAGCGTGACCGCGAAGGCGTTGGTGACCCGGCCCGGGGAGAAGCTGCTGGGCTGGCCTGTCTCGTGGTCGCTCGGAAGCACCTCGTTGTCGGGGCCTTGCGGGATGGGCACTGCAGCCGGGTTGTCGTTCACGTAGCCGAAGTAGGCGACCAGCTCCCCGCGGTCGCCGCGACGGGCAACACATTGGAGCACCGGCTCGACACGTCCCTGAGCGCTTGTGTCGAAACGGAGCAGAGCGGGTGCGCCTGGGCGGGTACCGCTGAGGGGTCGTGGTGAGCCTTCGTCGGCGATTCCGTGGCACTGCTCTCCGGTGCTCCGACAGGTGTTGGCGGTCCTTGGGTTTGGAGCGGTGAGGGGTCGTGGTGTGGTTTCGTCGGCGATTCCGTGGCACTGCTCTCCGGTGCTCTGACACATGTCCTCAGCCTGGACGGCGAGCACGGCGCTGAGGCTGAGCGCGAGCGCGACAAGGCATCCAGCCAGAACGGCGAGCACACGGCGGACGGCAAGGACACCCAGCGCGGTTTGGCTCACGTCGAGCCTCCGATACGTCGGCGGATCCGACCACGGAGTCCCCACGACGCGGTGCGCCACAGCGCCTCGGCGACGATTGCCCGACTCATCTTCGACGCGCCTTCGCGGCGTTCGGTGAAGACCACCGGGAGCTCGACGATCGTGTAGCCCGCCTGCCAGGCGCGCAGCGTCATCTCGAGCTGGAAGGAGTACCCCTCGCTCTTCATGCTGGCCGGGTGCAGCTCACGCAGGGCGTCCGCCCGGAAGGCTCGAAAGCCCGCGGTGGCGTCGCGAACGGGCAAGCCAGTCACGATGCGCACGTAGGTGTTGCCCGCTCGGGAGAGGACGAGGCGGCGGAGGGGCCAGTTGACGACGCTGCCGCCGTCCACATAGCGCGAGCCGATGGCCACGTCGGCGCCGTCCAGGGCGGCCAGGAGGCGGGGAAGGTCGCCGGGGTCGTGGCTGAGGTCCGCGTCCATCTGACACAACGCGTCGTAGTCGCGTTCCAGTCCCCAGGCGAACCCCGACCGGTAGGCCGCTCCCAGCCCGTCCTTGGCAGTCCGGTGCAGCACCTGAACGCGGGGGCTGCCGATGGCCAGCCGGTCGGCCAGCTCGCCGGTGCCGTCGGGCGAGGCGTCGTCGATGATGAGCACGTGCAGGGAGGGCAGCGCGCGCAGCGCGAGGCTGGTGATGCGCTCGAGCGTCGCCACCTCGTTGTAGGTGGGGATGACGACCAGGCTCTTCATCGTGCACCTGCCAGGCGGGTGAGGGCCGATAGACAGCGGCGCGACGCGGATCCGTCGCCGTAGGGGCTGGGCAGGCCCGCGAGGCTGGCGTGGAGATCGGCGAGGTTCTCGGCCCATTCCCCGGCGGTCTGGCGGATGAGGGGACCGGGTTGTACGAGCCGGGCGAAGGTGCCGAGGACCTCGGGCCGTTCGGTGGAGTTGCGGACGACGAGCACTGGCCGCTTGACGACCGTCGCCTCCTCCTGCACGCCGCCGGAGTCGGAGACCAGGAAGGCGCACTCGGCGGCGAGCCCCAGAAACGTCCGATAGCCGACCGGCTCGATCGCGCTCACCTTGCGCAGCAGGTCAGCGAGCCCGAACGAGCCCACCCGGACGGCGGTGCGCGGGTGGAGCGGGAGGAGCACAGGAAACGGCAGCGCCCCCAGCTCGCGCAGGATGACCTGGAGACGCTCCGGGTCGTCGACGTTCTCAGGCCGGTGAAAGGTCGCGAGGACGAAGCGCGCGGCGAACAGGCCCAGGCCGTCGAGCAGCGCCTTGCGCTGCCTCGGCGGTGGCAGCAGCCGTTGGAGCGCCTCGACCACGGTGTTGCCGGTGACCTCGACGCGCTCGGCGGCGATGCGTTCGGCCAGCAGGTTCGCCCGGTTCGTCTCGGTCGGCGCGCAGCACAGGTCCGCGAGGTGGTCGGTGAGGACGCGGTTGTGCTCCTCGGGCATCGCCCGGTCGTGGCTGCGCAGTCCCGCCTCGACGTGCACGAGCGGCACCTGCCGGGCGTTCGCGGCCAGCGCTCCGGCCAGCGTCGTGTTGGTGTCGCCCTGCACGAGGACGGCAGCCGGCGGCTGGCGCGCGAAGTGGCGGTCGAGCAGCCTGACCGCCTCGCCGATCTGGTGACCGCGGGAAGCGCCGCCGACGGCCAGGACCAGGGCGGGAGCCGGCAGGCCGA
>JBOGEB010000083.1:0-16676 GCA_050743125.1 Egibacteraceae bacterium | reverse complement strand
ATCGTCGCGCTGGACGACCGTGTCGACGAGGTCATGGCCCCTTTCGCGGTCCTGCGGGATCTGTTGGACACGATCACGGGGATCGGCAGACGGGCCGCTACAGGTGATCGACGCCCGAGATTCGGGGACCCGGGCACCGGACGGTTCACGATGCACCCGCCCGACCCGCTCGCCCGGCCGCACCGGCGACGAGCCGGATGACCCCGTACCCCGACCTGCGCCCGGCCAGGTCGGGGACACCCCCACGCCCAACCCTCGGGTTCCACGCACCGGACGGTTCAGCATGCACCCACCCGACCCGCTCGCCCGACCGCACCGGCGACGAGCCGGCTGACCCGCGCCCGACACCACCCACGGACACATGCCAAGAGCCGCAAAAACGACATGCGGTCGGGATCCAAGCCGGCCTGCGCGGCGGCGTCTGTCATGAGGTCGCGCAGCGTAGTGGACCAGCAGGTGTCCCCAGATCTCCTGGACCACCCCGTCAGCAGACTTGGAGCGGCCCGCCACGGCTTTGCCTCGCTGGTGCGTTTTCCACTCGGCCGTTCTGCGGACTCGGTCTCCCAACGCTCGGCGTAGAGCGCCGCCAGCTTGAGCGCGGGCGCGGCCTCGGGGTCCAAGATCGTGGTGACCAGCCGGTGACCTCGTTGCTGCGTCCTTGCAGCCGGTATTCGATCACCCGCACCGTGACCGGGTCGCGTTTTGCGCCGGTCGCCGGACGCGGTGACCCGGGACAGGAGCGAGCCGTCTTCGAGCTGGGCGACCACCGGCAGGACCACGTTGGGCTCGGTCCGCCACAACAGGTCAGCGCCGGTCGCAGACGCCGCAGTCCACGCGCTCGAACGACCAGAACCCCCGGTCGGACAGCGCCAGCATGTCCTTGGACAGCGACCGGAAACACTTGGGCGCCAGCTCGGTCTCCGAGGTGGCGTAGGCGCCGATCGCCGCGTCAAAGACCGCGCGGGCGCCGCGCTCCACGAGCCCGACCACCCGCGCCTGACCGAACGCGGCCCGGTCGTCGCCTCTGCTCGCCGGCCGCCCGAATCGCCGCTCGTTGTCCAAAGTGTCGGGCACGTCCAGTGTGGTGCCGCCGAACGCGGCCAGACGCCAGCCCCGGTACCAGGCCCCTTTGGTGTCCGGGGCCGCCAACGGCTCGGCGACCTGTCGGAACTCCCGCGAACAGGCACAACGCGAGCACGAAATACACGGTCACCCGGGCCGGGAGCAGCCGCACGCGCTGCTCGCGTCTGCCGGTCCGGTCGATGACCCGGTCGACCAGGTCGGGCGGGAACGTCCGAGTCAGCACGCCGATCGCGACGAAGAGCAACGCTTTCTGTAAGGAAGAGCGTAGAGTAACGAAGTCCGTAGGGGAGGGTGTATGCCCCCCATGGGGGGAGTGGTTTTTCGCCTTGACAAAGAGTTCCCCATGCAGGATGGTTTCTTCCGGCAGGGACTCAATGCGCAGTAGGCTCAAAATCGGCGGCATCCAGGCTAACTATTTACTTAGTCTCATAAGCCGGAGATGCGTTCGAGTGAAGGCGGAACGCTTACCTCGACCCGATCGTCCGCTTGCGTTTTCGTTCTCCCGTATAACAACTAAAGGAGACAACAGCATGTCCACCTCAGTCTCGCTGGTCAACGGCAGCTTCGAGGAGCCGACCGTCACCGACAGCGCCGGCTGGCAGTTGTTCCCCGATGCCTCCCAGCAAAAGCCGAACTCGGTCCCGGGCTGGCTGACCACCGCCACCGACCACATGATCGAAATCTGGAAGTCCGGCATGGGCGGCGTGCCCTCTGACGAGGGCCAACAGTTCGCCGAACTGAACGCGAATCAAGTCTCCTCCCTCTACCAGGACCTGGCGACCACCCCGGGAATGAAGCTGTACTGGCGGCTGTCGCACCGCGGCCGTCAGGGCGAGGACACCATGGCGTTGGACATCGGCGCTCCCGGAGCGACCGCCGAGCAGCAGCGCATGACGGACGGCAACACGGCATGGGGCCACTACGAGGGCACCTACACGGTCCCGGCCGGCCAAACGACTACCAGGTTCGCCTTCCGCTCCATCGCCGCAGCCGGCGGAAACAAGGGTATAGGTAACCTGTTGGACGGCATCTTCTTCGGCACCCCGGAGGTCGTGATCTCCCATGTGCAGAACAAGGGCGCGGTCAAGCGCACGCAGTCGGATGAGTACGTCGAGATCACCAACCGAGGCTCGTGGCCGGCGGACATCTCCGGATGGCGTCTGGACGCTGACGATGCGGGGCAGAGCTTCGCGTTCCCCGGCGGCACGGTGCTCGAGCCGGCGCAGAGCGTCCGCGTGTACACCAACGAGGTGCACCCGGAGAGCGGCGGGCTCACGTACGGCATCGGCCGCGCGATCTGGAACGACGCGGGCGACGTTGCCAGGCTCCTCGATCCCACTGGCACCGTCATGTCCCAGCTGGGTTACGGCAACATGGCTACGCCCTAACCTCCCCTAGTTTAAGTCCAACAGAACCAGGAACTCATTCATCGATGTATCGATGTCTCCGCTCACCAGGACTTGAAGAAACTGTATCCTGACACCCCTATCAAACTTCTCTTGGAGGTGATTGGTGCTATAGTCCTTGTGTTAACGCTTTGGTTGGGATGGAGAACTTATCAGGTGTCGCAGGCGGACATGTTTGTCGATACCAGTACACCCTTTCTAAACCCATTTTATGACAAAAAGATGCAACGATGGAAGTTGCTAACGTATTCAACGTTGACGCTTTCGAATCCAGGCGGTCGTCCGGTTGATGTGATCGGCGCCCTTGCAGCCGAAGAGCCTTTAAAGAGCGCCTTCTTAGGCCGTGAAGACGATCTAATATTTACTGATCCAGAACGAAGAATTTAATGGAGGTTGATTTCGATCTCTTCGTTGCAGGCGACCGCGGACGGCCAGGGGATGACCGGCCGAGCGGAACGCCGTCGACGTAGCCGCAAGGGCGACACGCGCGGCGCAGAACGCTCGAGGGCATCCGGGACCGGATCGCGCAACTGCCTGAGCTTTTCCGTCCGGACCTGCGCCTTCCTTCCGACGCCGCGGCAGTGCTGCAGCAACGGGCTCGGGAGCGGGACACGTTGCAGCGACGACTCGACGAGCTTCAGGCAAGGTCACGGGAACTGGACCAGCGCCATCAGCGGGACGTCGTGGGCCCTGTGCGGCTTCTCTGCCGGTCGACGACCACCGCGAGCGCATCGCTCTTAGCGCCGACCGGCTCGAGCTGTTGGTCGCCGTTCCACCGCGAGCGGTCGAGGCCGCGATCGAGGAGTTGGCGCACGTGGCAGCAGGGTTGGCGGACGCCCACACGCGGTCACTTGTCGCCGTCGAGGAGCGGATCGTCTCGCAGCGCGTGCGTGGGCGTGACGCACGCGAGCGGCTCGCCCGACTCGGCGTCGATCCTGAGGCGTTGCGGGGCCGAGGGCTGCTCCGGCAGCTGACACAGGAGTGTGAGCAAGCCGCCTATCGTGCGTGACAGACCGAGGAGCAGGCGGGCCACCCTGGAGGAGGCCCTTCCGCACAGGGAGGGAGGGAGTCGAAGAAGAACGAAGATCCTGAGGCGTTGAATTTTGGAGAGGCCGATATGCCAAACCTGAAGTTTGGCGGCTTCGAGTTTTGGTTGTGCCTGGAATCAGAATAAGGGCCGAGCATGATGCCCGGCCCTTTGACGTCTCTCTTGCCTTCATTAACCTTAGGCGTGTCCAGCTCATGGCCTCAAGGCCCACGAGCCCTGACCGATACTCTATATCGGTTTCACTACAGATCAGCTTGAGGGAATTACAGCGCAAGCGAAGTCACCCCAGCCCCAAGCGCTCATCCAGCTTCCGCATACACGCCAGGCCTTCATGGCGCGGATCAACCCGTGCCCGCACCTCGAGGATGCGCTGAACGCCCACCGCATAGTTGATGGCGTCACAGACGTCCAAACTGCGTATGGCTGCCTCACAAGTGGGCTCAGGCTCACCAGCCACCACCCAGGCGAGCGCGGTGTCCGCCTGCATGAGCGCCATCCTGCATCGTCCGCATCCACCATCGTCCGCAGCATTCAGTTCGGTCAATGCCGGCTCGGCTTCACCCAGCAACGCAAGGCAACGACCCCGTCGCCAGGCCAGATAGGCGTCCCACCTACTGTAGGGCCAAAAGGCCTGAGTCGAGAAGAACCCGCTCCCGTCGCCACGGCCGAGTTCAGACTGTGCGATCTCCAGGTAGCGCAGACAGTCGTCCCGCTCACCGAGCACGGCATGCTCTTCAGCCTTACGGACCGCCAGCCAGGCTCGAAAGACACCTGCCTCCGCCCCTGGAAAAGCTCGATCGAGCAGCTCGAGCGCTTCCCGTGGATTGCCGCTCTCCCTGCCGGGAACATACAGGCTGCTCTTGAGGATGCTTTGTGATCCGAACGCACGAGCTTCCAGCTCAGGTTGCGCGGAGGCTTCGGCAAAATCGATCGCCAGCGCAAAGTAGGCATGCGCATCACCAATGGCTCCAGAGGAGCGGGCCAGCCAACCACACAAGGAGGCCATGTCCACCCCGACGCCGAGCAGCTTGGGTCGCTGGCTGGACGACATTACTTGGCCGAGGCCATTCACGACACTTGAGAGGTGCTGTCGGGCGGGACCGAGCAAGTCATCGGCTTTCGCGGTCGTGTACGTAGACGACAGAGCGTCCGCTACCACTCGTAGGCTGCCGGGATCAGGTCTGCCCTTGACTGGCGACTGAAGGACCGAGGCGAGACGCTGGAGCCGTTCGGTGGCGGCCACCACGGCTGCTGCGCCGCCGCCGCGTAAGAACGCCCAGCGGTTCGCGTCGCCCTCCTCGCCCTCGCCTAATCCGGCCTCCAATGTTGCCGTAGCCACCAGGCTTCTGCAGACGGGACACCACTCACCGCGTAGAGCTACGTCGGGAGCCGCTTCGCTGCTGGCCGGCACCGAGAAGCCCAGCTGCTCTCCCCGCTCTTCCCACGCCACGCTCAGAACGTCACAGATGGACTGCTGGTGACAGATATCAGGGTCGCAGGCACCTTCCTCCCACCGGCGAACCTTGCGGTGATCGACCCCACAGTGTCCGCCATACAGCTCCTGACATCGGCGTTTGACCGCTCCGGCGAACCGGGCTCGGCTCTTCATCCCGAACGCCTTTTCGCGTGCAGCTTGGAGCTTGACGTTCGGCTTCCACTGATCGCGTGGTCTTAATGGCATCGCAGGGTCCTTGGCATTGATCCTTCTAGGCGGTTTTGACCGGATCGTACTTTCCACCGGCCTCGGCCGGGCTTGAGACCATACAGCGGGTGGCCAGGGGGCGTGAAAGGGGCCACCGCGCCCCCTGTGGACGATTACCGCACCCTTTGCGTCGATGTCATGCCCGAATACCGTGAATGAGGCTTTTCGCACGTCAGGAAAGCTTCAAGGACCACCGCGCCCCTGTTGGGGTGGTCCCCGGAGCCCCCTGGCTCCTTGTCGCAGGTCCTGCCAGCTTCGCCCTCGTGCACACACCCGTGTGCACGGAGGGAACGTGCAGGGGCAAAAAGGCCCGCCGGCCCAGCGACCCTGGGCCGACGGGTCACTTACTCAGGTGGTGACAATGATCGGCCAACCCGAGGCAGGCGACCAAGTCCAGCAGGAAGAACCCGACTGGCTGCAGGAGATCGACACCGATCCCACCAAGCACCACTTCGTCGATGTCGTGCAGCTGCCAGCTCCGGGCCACGGCGACCAGATCGTGTGTCTTGTAGCGGCCTGCGCCTGCGGCTGGCGGTCAGGTGAGCATCAGATCTATCTCGGTGCCAGCACCAGCTGGGCTGAGGAGCGGGCTCGTCACCAGCTCGAGAGCGCCGGCATCGCCCACATCCGGTCGCTGAGCAGGCCCTCCCCGTGATCGTCGTGCTGCCGATCATCGGTCCCGCCATCGTCGGCTCCGGCCAGTACCTCGCCTGGACGCCGTGCCACAAGCAGCCTGTCCGGCTGCAGGAAGGCGAGGTGGAGCCGGACCTCACCACCGTGCACTGCTCCAAGGGCTCGTGCTCGGCCCGGTGGGAGGTCGCTTTCAAGAAGGTGGGGGTGGACTGGCTGGCGCTGTGGTGGGGGCCGGGGTAAGCCAGGGGCCGAGACGCATGGACTCGGAAGGCTGGCTCCTCAGCTGTCGCCGACGCGGCAGACCCTTCCTGAGCTGGAGGGTCTGAAGCCTGCGCTGTCCACCGGCGCGGTGGTAGAGGGCCTGCGTGCCGGCAAGGCGGACGTGACGGGCCAGGGCTTCATCACCCCCGACCACCTGTTCACCTACGTCTCAGAACAGGTCAGGATCTGATCCCACCGACGCTCGCCCGCGCTCCGGCGCTCCAATGGAGCATGGCTGGTGAGGCGCCTGAGGGACCCAATCAGGGACCAACCGCACGGACTCCGGCGGACGTACGAAGACCGCCGGTGGCAGTCGTCCCAGCCTGTAGACCCCTCGGGGTTCGAATCCCTCCCGGCACGCCACAGAAACCGCAGCTCAGGGCGTTCAGCGAGGGCGCCTTGGGTCAGGCGCAGCCGTGGCGCTTGGGCCTCACGGCGTGCCTCCCAGCTCCTGCGCAAACTGCTCGGCGTGGGCCTTGGCCCAGGTGGTGAAGGTGCCTGGTGGCCGGCAGAGGATCTCTTCCACGGTGGGCAGCACGAGGGCGCCGGTCTCGTCGTCGGAGAGCGAGCGGTCCACGATGGCGTCGACCACCGGTTTGCTGACGCCAGCCGCGAGCATGCCCGCTCTCACCACCTCGACCGGAGGCTCGACGAGCTGCAGCCGACGCCCGAGCGTCGTGGCGAGGATGCGCAGCTCGTCGGATGGTGTGAGCACCTCCGGCCCGGAGAGCGGGTAGGCGCAGTTGCGGTGCCGGTCGTCGGTGAGGGCGGCGAGGGCCACGGCGGCGATGTCGGCCGGGTCGATCGAAGCCGTCGGCCAGGAGGCGAAGGGGATGGTGACCGTGTCACCGCGGCGGATCATCGGCGCCCACTGCAAGGCGTTGGACATGAACCGTCCTGGGCGCAGCAGCGTCCAGTCCATCCCGCTGCCCACGACCGCCTCCTCGGCCTCCCGGACCCACGCCCCGATCGGGTCCTTGCCCGCGCCGCCGTCGAGGGCGGAGAGCTTCACGACGTGGCCTACGCTTGCCCGTCGGGCGGCCTCGGCCAGCGACACGTCGTGGGTAGGGCGCTCGGCGATGCCCATTGGCTGCGCGGACATCAGGAACGCGGCATCGACATCCCTGAAGGCCTCGTCGATGCTGCCGGGATCGTCGAAGTCGCCGTAGACCACCTCGACCCCCGCGGGGAAGCGCACCGCACCCGGGCGGCGGGTCATCGCCCGGACTGGCTTTCCCTGTGCGGCGAGTTGGGCGACCAGCTCACCGCCGACGTTCCCGGTCGCTCCGGTGACGAGGATCATCGCTCCCTCCTTTCAAAGGCTCATCTGCCGGTACGCGCGGATCGCGAGGGTGGCGAAGACCGCTAGGAGCCCCACGCTCCAGGCGAGAGACTCCAGGACGCGACCGGCGGTGGGGCCGCCGAGGACCAGTGCGCGCACCGCCTCGACGAGCGCGGTGACCGGCTGCCGGGCGGCGAAGACCTGGAGCCACCCGGGCATGGACCCGAGGGGAACGAAGGCGGTCGAAGCGAACACGAGGACGAACATGAACGGCACACCCGCGGCCTGGGCGGCCTCGGGATCGCTGACGCGAAGACCGACCACGACGAAGGCCCACGACAGCGCGTAGGCGAACAGCGCGACGACCGCGAGCGCGGCGAGGAAGGCCAGGGCGTTGGTCTGGACCCTGAAGCCGACCGCGAACCCGACCGCGGTGACCACGGCGACGACGATCAGGTTCCGGGCGAGGTCAGCGAGGGTCCGGCCCGTCAGCACCGCGGCTCGGCACATGGGGAGCGTGCGGAACCGCTCCAGCAGCCCGGCCCGCAGGTCGTAGGAGAGCCCCACCGCGGTGCCGATCGCCCCGAACGTGACGCCCTGGGCGAAGATGCCCGGTACCAGGTAGTCGACATAGCGGACGCCCGGGACATGGATGGCGCCGCCGAACGCGTAGCGGAACAGGAGCACGAACAGGACGGGTTGGACGGCCCCGTAGACGAGCGCTTGGGGTGTGCGGCGGAGGTTCAACAGGTTCCGGCAAGTCACGTCGAACGTGTCCGCGGCCGCGGTGACGATCTTGGATGTCCTCGAGGAAGGTGCAGTGGTCATGCCGCACCGCGCTTATGCCCGGTGAGGGCGAGGAAGACGTCGTCGAGGGTGGGTTGGCGGATGGCGACCGCGACGGGGTCGGGCGCGGTCTTGTCGAGCGCCCGGAGCGCGTCGATGACCACGGCCGAGCCTTTCGCGCTCGACAACCGCACGACAGCCGCGGTCCGCTCGACGTCGAAGGCGTGGTCGGTGAGCGCCCGCTCGGCCCGCGCGGCGCTGCCGTCGCCCTGGAAGGTCAGCTCGACAACCACCGAGCCCAGGCGTCGCTTGAGCTGGGACGGGGTCCCGCGCTCGATGACCCGCCCGCGGTCGAGCACCACGATCATGTCGGCCAGGCTGTCGGCCTCCTCCAGGTACTGGGTCGTGAGCAGCGCCGTCGCGCCGTCGCGGACCAGCTCGCGCACCATCTCCCAGAGCGCGAGCCGGCTCGGTGGGTCGAGCCCGGTCGTGGGCTCGTCGAGGAAGAGCACCGGAGGTCGGTGCACCAGCGCCGCGGCCACGTCCAGGCGGCGGCGCATGCCACCCGAGTAGGTGCGGACGAGCCGGCCGGCGGCGCCAGTGAGGTCGAAGCGCTCCAGCAGCTCGTCCGCGCGCCCGCGAGCGCTTCGCCGCGGGACGCGGCTGAGGCGCGCGACGAGCACGAGGTTCTCCCGGCCCGTCAGGTTGGCGTCGATCGCCGCTGACTGGCCGGCGAACCCGATGGTCGACCGGACGCCGGCCGCGTCACGAACGACATCGAGGCCGCACACATGGGCGTGCCCTCGGTCGGGGAGGAGCGCGGTCGACAGGATGCCGACCGTCGTGGTCTTTCCCGAGCCGTTCGGCCCGAGCAGCCCGAGCACGCTCCCCGCCTCGATGTCGAAGTCGACGCCGTCGAGGGCGACGACCTCCCCGTAGCGCTTGTGGAGGTCGCGGACGGTCACCGCGCGTGCCGTCACGCTCGCCTGCTCCCGGCGGAGGGCGCCATGCCCGCCCAGGTCACCCGGTACAGGGCGGGCAGGACGGCGACGCCGTTGGCGCGCAGGTTCGCTCGGACGTAGCTGAAGAACGAGCGCTTGGCGAACTGGTGCAGGGCGAGCCGGGGCAGGCTCGCGTCGAAGCGGGCGTGGTTTACGAGCGCGAAGGCCGAGTCCCAGCCTTCGGCGGGCGCGAGGAGGACCGAGTTGCGCAGCCCCGCCTCGCGCTCGTACCAGGCTGCGAGCCGCTCCCACAGGGCGAGGGCGACGCCCTCGTCGTCGGCGAAGAAGTGGTTGAACAGGAACAGCCCTCCCTGGCGGTGGTTGACGTCCGCGATCCTCCTCGCGTTGCGTGCCGCAAGCACATGGGCGCGTGCCCCGGCGGCGCGCAGGCCGCCGAGCAGCTCCCGGAGCTGCGCGCTCGCCGCGAGCGCCAGCGCGTCCCCCGGCGTGGCCGTCTCCACGAGCAGCGCCACGTCGGGCTGCACCGGGCTCGACACGTGGCCCTTGGGTGCCGGCGCGACGAGGGCAGCCCGAAATACCGCCGCCTCACGGACCTCGCCAGCGCCCAGCACAGCCTGCCCGTACGCGGACATCGCCGCCACGGCCTGCTCGCGTCGCGCGTCGCGACCGAGCACCGGGCCGGGCCGTCGTTGGGCGGCCGTCTGCACCGCGACGTGCACGAACCCGGCCGGCGACGGGTCGATCAGATGTGCCCGTTCGTAGCGTGGGTCGGCGTTCACGAGCCGCAGCCTCCCGGGGGTCGCCCCCGCAGGAACCGGGCCGCTGTCGTCCCCGCTGCGGCTGCTGGTGATGGTCATGGCATCGCTCCTTTCAAGCTCCGTACACCATAGCTTAGATATCTAAGAGTTTGTTGTCAAATATTTTGATGACTCATGGTGCTGTTATCATCGCGTCATGCGAGGACCTGCACGCACCCCGATCGGCCTTCATCTGACCCGCACGGCCAAGGCCGTCAGCCGCGCCTTCGACGACGCGCTGGTCGCCGCGGGCGGCTCCACGCCCGTGTGGCTTGTCCTGATCTCGCTCAAGACCCAGCGGCTGGGCAACCAGCGCGAGCTGGCCGGGGCAGTGGGCATCAAGGAGGCGACGCTGACCCACCACCTGAACGCGATGGAGGCCGACGGGCTCCTTACCCGCCGCCGTGACCCCAATAACCGCCGCATCCACCTGGTCGAGCTGACCGAGGAGGGCGAGGGCGCGTTCCGCCGGCTGCGACGGGCAGCAATGGCCTTCGACCAGCGCCTGCGCTCCGGTGTCTCCGACGAGGAGGTCGAGAGGCTCGGGCAACTGCTCGATCGGCTGTCCGGCAACGTCACCGGCGGCGATGACCTGCCCGGCTGAGGCGTGCACGGTGGGCTGCCGGCTCTCGAGCCTGCAGGAGGTGGGGAAGCCGTGCGTGAGGTGAAGGTCGGCGGATTGCGGGTCGCCCACGAGCAGGCGGGTGACGGGCCGCCGTTGGTCCTTTTGCACGAAGGGCCTGGCCGAGAGCCGGATGTGGCGCTGGCAGCTCGACGGACTGTCCGACGAGCTCACGGTGGTCGCGTGGGGACGCGCCTGGCTGCGGCCGGTCGTCGGACCCGCCCGAGACCTTCCGGCTGCCCGAGTACGCCGACTGCCTGGCCTCCTTCATCGGTGCGCTGGGCTTGGAGCGACCTCATGTGCTCGGGCTGGAGCTCTACCCCCGGAACCCGGCACTGCCACGGTCCTTGGTGCTGGCCTCCGCCTATGCCGGTTGAGCGGGCTCGCTTCCCGCCGAGGTGGTCAAGGAGCGTCTCGACAGAGCTGCGCGAGAGGAGGCTATGGGCCAAGCATCCCGACGCAAGCAGGAGCGCAGGAACGGCCACGTCGACCCCATGCTCAGCCGCGGTGCCTCGTTTGGTGGCGAGCACCTGAGCCAGCTCACCAGACGTGCTCGATCGCGACACGAGCACGACGGCGTCCGCGAACCCCGGCGGGACCCGGCCCTCCGAGCATTCCGGACGCCCCAGCGCTGCGGCCAGCGTGCAGGGGGCTGGGGAGGCCCCCCACGAACCAGGGCACTGTCCCACCTCCCCGACGACCGCGACGCAGCGGCGCTCTGCCGCAGCGGA
Organism: Egibacteraceae bacterium; assembly: GCA_050743125.1. Classification (GTDB taxonomy): domain Bacteria; phylum Actinomycetota; class Nitriliruptoria; order Euzebyales; family Egibacteraceae; genus JBOGEB01. The sequence goes on along the minus strand of JBOGEB010000083.1, from coordinate 5,363 downwards.
GTATGCGCACGGCGCATACGCGCAGCAGCACAGCCCGTATCGTGACGGGATCGAGATGAGGAGGCGACAGTGGCGGGTGTCGTGATGGTGCACGGGATCGGCCAGGAGCAGCGGTCTGCGGACACGCTGGAGCACGAGTGGCTGAAGAGCCTGGCCGGCGGGGTCCGGACGGCGGGGCACGGTGATCTCGCCGACCGCCTGTGGCGGCTCCGAGGCAGCCCGCAGGGCGTGGACGCCCGCATGGTCTTCTACGGTGACCTGTTCCTCACACCTGGACAGCAGGGCGACGAGCCTGGCGCCCTGTCCCCGGAGCAACAGGAGCTGGCCGGGTCGCTGGCCCAGGAGTGCCTCCGGACCGCCGCTGCGCGATCCTCGAACCCTGCGGACCGGCAGGAGGCCGCCCGGCAGCTCGCGCTCCTGGAGGCGCAGGGCCAGGAGGTGGGTTGGCAGGAGCGCATGCGCACGCCGATCAACGCGCTCGCGAGGATCCCGTGGTTCGCGCATGCGTCGACGGGCGTCGCCGGCCTGCACTGGCGGGCGCTCGTGCAGGTGACCCGCTACCTCACCGAGCAGGACCTCCGGCGCACGGTCCTGGACCGGGTCGCCGCGCTGGTCGGACCCGACACCCTCGTGCTGATCGGCCATTCCTTGGGGTCGGTCGTGGCCTACGAGGCCGCCTGCCTGCTCGACCGGCCGTTGCCGTTGCTGCTCACCCTCGGCTCTCCCTTGGGCTTGCGCACGATCGTCACCCAGCGGGTCCGGCCCCAGCCGCCCTGCTACCCGCCGCGGGTCCAGCATTGGGTGAACATCGCCGACCGCGACGACCTGGTCGCCGCCGAGCCGGATCTCGAGGAGCTGTTCGCCAGCAGCGTCCCCGAGGGCGCGGTCCTGGAGGGCGGGGTGACCGTGGACAACGGTGCCGAGCCGCACTCGGCGGCGTTCTACCTGACCAAGCAGCAGGTCGGGGAGCCCATCGGCGAGACGTTGCGCTCGGTCCAACCGGCCGCGCCGGCCAGCGTGCGCGGAGGTTCGACCAGCGCCGACCTGTGGCAGGCGATCACCGAGATCTACGCCAAGATCCTCGCTCACCCGTTCCTCACGGGGCTGACCGACGGGTCGCTGCCACGGGAGGCGTTCCGGTTCTACGTCGTGCAGGACACGCACTACCTGCGCGAGTACGCGCGGGCGCTGGCGGTCTGCGCGGCGAAGGCGCCGGCCGAGGCCGACGTCGAGATGTTCGCCGAGCACGCCGCTGGGGCGATGGCGGTCGAGCGGGCGCTGCACGACAGCTTCTTCACCGACTTCGGCATGTCGTCCGAGGACGTGGCCGCCACGCCGATGGCGCCGACCAACCGGGCGTACACGAGCTACCTGCTCGCCACCGCGTACGGCGGGTCGTTCCCGGAGGCGCTCGGCGCGGTCCTGCCCTGCTACTGGATCTACTGGGAGGTCGGTAAGGAGCTGATCGGGCGCGGCTCGCCCGACCCGCGCTACCAGCGGTGGATCAACGCGTACGGGGGCGAGGAGTTCGCCGCCGTCGTCCGCCAGGTCCTCGCGCTCACCGACCGCATTGGCCCAGAGCTGTCCGACGCCGAGCGCGAACGCGTCCGCGCCCACTTCGTCCTGACCAGCCGCTACGAGTGGATGTTCTGGGACATGGCCTGGCGCCGGGAGTCCTGGCCGGTCTGAGCGCTCGCCTAGCCGAGCAGGTCCTCGACCGCCAGCACGAAGCCCGGCAGCGCCGGGGAGGTCAGCTTGTCCCCGCGGTGGAGCACGAGCGGGTCCTCGTCCGGCCGAAACACGACCACCGCGTCACGCTTGAGGTCGACGAACCAGTAGTCGCGCACGCCGAAGCGCAGGTAGAGGTCGCGCTTCAGCGTGACGTCCCGGCGCCGGGTCGACGGGGAGGAGATCTCGACGACGAGGTCGGGCGGCCCCTCGAGCTTCTGCTCGCCGATCCGGTCGAGGTGCTCCGGAGCGAGGTAGAGGGCGTCCGGCTCGACGAAATTCTCGTGCGTGAAGTACAGGCCGACGGCGCTGGAGAACACCTGGCCGCCGTGTGCGCGCCGGTAGAGCCCAAGTTCCTCAGCGAGCATCTGGGCCACGCCAGCGTGGCGCGGAATAGGCGGCGGGGTCACGTAGAGCACCCCGTCGATGATCTCGTACCGGCACCCGTCGTCCGGAGTCTCCAGCAGGTCGTCGTAGGTGTACCGCACCTGCGGTGGTCGGCTGGCCATCGTCCCTCTCCTGGTCGCATCGACCAACGGTACGTCGAGCGTAGGCCGGTCTGCCCGGAGTTGTCCACAGGCACGGAGACGGGTGCGCACGGCTACGCCGCACTGTCCACGGCCGTCCGATCGAGTCTATGGACGCGGACCTGGTCTCTCGGCTGGGGTTCGGCGCTGCCCGGGCGTTCGCCGACACGCCGCCCCCCCTCGTCGGACGGGTCCTGCAGCGCAGGGTCGTCATCTACAGCCGTGATGAGCCCGCGCGGGTGCGGTTCGAGAGCCGCCGGCTCCGTGCTTCCTCGACTTCCAGATCCGCGCGGAGCCGCTAGACCGGGCTGTGTTGGAGCGGGCCGACGCCGACCTCAGGTGCCTTCATGAGATGGCGCAGACGCCGCTTGGTGACGTCATCGACGACCTCGACCGGCTCGACGCGGTGAAGTACCGGTTCGTCACGGCGATCGAGGGGTTGATCGACGCGGCGCACCACGTCATCGCCTCGGAGCGGCTGCGGGCGCCGACCACGTACGCTGACGCGTTCGCGGTCCTGGGCGAAGCCGGTCTGCTTGACGGGGCGCTTGCCGCGACGGCACAGGAGATCGCCCGTTTCCGCAACCTCCTTGTCCACGGCTACGCGGAGGTCGACGACGAGCGGGTGGTGACCCTGCTCATGACGCGCCTCGACGACCTCGACGCGCTGCGCAAGGCGCTGGGCATTCGGCATCACCGCAGACCCGGGCAGGCTGTACAAGATGCTCGCGGAGGTGGCGCTCTCCCGCGGCCCGCGCTAGGCGCTTGAAAAAGCGTGATCGACAAAAAGTTGTCGATGTGTTGGCGTGTTACGCGGCGATGCCGGAGTCGGCCAGGAGGGCCTTCATGTCCAGACGCAGGGTCTCGTAGTGCTGGTCGATGACGCTCCAGTTGTTGGGTTTGCGTCCGCGTCTGGGGATGCGGACGCCAGCGAGGATGGGAGCGATCACCTGGTCGCGCAGGACGATCAGGGCGGTGATGGCACGGATGGCCTGGGGTGGGGTGTGGCAGCGCCGGGTGCTGTCGAGTTTGACCAGCAGATCCTTGCCGCGCAGTTTCTTGGAGGTCGTAGGCCGCCTGGCGGGGGGTGCAGCCGCGCCCGGTCATCGCTTGGACCTTGCCGGCCAGCTGAGCGGCGGTGAAACCGGCGGGTGAGGCGGCCAGCGCGAGCACGCCGTGAAGCACGGCCCGGATCCGGGGTTTGTTCAGGTCGACCCCGCCGACACGGGTTTTGCCGACCTGACAGCCAAGCGGCAGCTGGTCCAGGGTGTGGTCGGCGATGAACGCGGCGTCGACGCAGTCCAGGACAGTGAGGAAGCGCTCGAGCAGGATTCGTAGCCGCGCGACGATCTCGCAGAACCGGTCCAGGACACGGCCGCAGCCCAGGTCTTTGGTGTTGTGCACGAGTGGCCTGGCAAACGCAGGACGTGGGCGCCTTTGGTGTACGCCTTCGATGTCAGGTTCCCGAAGCGGGGCCTTGAACACCGTCAGGTCATAACGAGGTGTGGCGACCACGGCCTCGACGCGCCAGGTGCTCGTGCGGTTGCGGTGAGGACGGTTCTTGGCCCCGAATATCGTCCGGACCGTGGGCACGTCCAGTCTGGCGCGGGTGCGGTCTACCAGCTGCCCGAAGACCCGCTGCATCTGCGCGCCGGAGGAGAACAGCAGATTGCGGCTGTACTCTCACCTGGTAGACCGAACTGACAGCGGAAATTCGTCTGCTGCTGTTCTTTGCAGGCTCAACGCGAAGCACAGGCAGGCCGAGTAGATCCGGGCGCTCGCAGACTGCAGTCAAGCGCCGGATCGTCTCCGGCTGGGACAAGGTGTCTGCGAGCGCTGCCAGTCCTGCGCGGTCGGTGATCTGAGTGAAGCAGTTGCCTTCCTTGACGAAGTCGATCCTGCTTTGCGCGCCTGGCAGGCCACGAGCTCGTGGCCGCCTGTGGATGATCTGCGCGCCGAACGGGGGATGGCCGGACATCTTGATCGTGATGCGCCCCCAGTCGGGGTCCATGACGTGGAACGAGCAGTGGTTGACGTGGGCGGTCTTCTTCGCCAGGTTGCGGAGCACGCCGCTTGACGAGCGCTGGACATCCCAGTCCCGACGGTGTGGGTCGCCAGGTAGTCCTCGGCGATCCGGTGCTTGCGCTGTCCTCGGGGACAGTCGATGACCGGGATCCCCTTGGCCTTGGCGAAGGCGCGGACCCGGCGGGCGAACCGGCCGGCCATCCGCATCAGATGAGCGTTGTCCGGCTGCTCGTCGGACCCGTCGTACAGCCGCCGCCACCAATGCCGGAACCCTCCCGGCCCATGTAACAGCGGGTGATAGGCGTTCAACACGATACGGTCCACACAGTCGTAGCCGCCGCAGAGAAGGTCCCCGTAACGCTCGGTCAACCCGTCGGTCATCCGCGCAGCGTACGGATATGGGAAGGTGCGCCCGAAAAGCTGCCCCGAAAGGGGCCACCCGTTCCGAGCGCAGTCTCGGAACCGGCGTAGATGTCTTGAAGTCCGAAAGTTGATGCGCGTGAGTCAAGTTTGTGAGTCATGTTCCGGGTGTGAGCGCTGTTGCATGACTCGTCGGGCTGGGGCGGAGCCCCGCTGGTGGTCCGCGCGAAAAACGGCTCTTGCCATGGACCTGTGGGTGGGTTGGCGGTCGTCGCGTCTGCCGCCCCCAGGCTCCGGACGCTCCACGACGGGCAGAAACGCTGGTGTGCGGGCGCACGTCACCGCGCTGACACCAGCCTGCTCAGGCGGCCACCTCGCTCACCGCCCACACCCACACCCACACCCACAAAATTTCCACAAACCCTTGCGAACCGTACCGCCACATGACAGAATACGAACATGCGTACGAACCAGACAGGGCCAGCGGCGGTCGAGACGCTCGACGACCACGCCCTGCTCGACCTGGCCGAGCGCGTGCTCGCCGCGTTGGGAGCGCGGCCGTTGGACGCCGCAGTGGAGGACACCGACCTCGCCGAGCGCGTCGAGCGGCTGCACCGGCTGGAGACCGTGGCCGCCGCCGAGAAGCTGCGCTGCGTCGCCGCGGTCGACGCCCGCGGGGCGTGGCGGGCCGAGGGCGCGCGGTCCACGGCGGACCTGCTGGCC
>JBOGEB010000082.1:0-16683 GCA_050743125.1 Egibacteraceae bacterium | reverse complement strand
GTGTGCGCGACCTGCCCCGTGCCCGGCCAGTGCCTGGAGTGGGCGCTGGAGACGGGTCAGGATGCCGGCGTGTGGGGCGGCAAGGCCGAGGACGAGGGCCGGTGCTCCTGAGGCCACCTGCGTGCACATGAGCGCGTGCGGCGTTCTGACGGCCGAAAGGGGCTCTTGGCATGTATCCCGTGGGTGGTGTCGGGCGCGGGTCAGCCGGCTCGTCGCCGGTGTGGCCGGGTGAGCGGGTCGGGCGGGTGCACGCTGAACCGTCCGGTGTCCGGGTCGCGGGCGACGAGCCAGCCGTCCTCGTGAATCCTGTGATGACACGTCCAGCAGGTCAAGCAGAGGTTGTCCTCGTCCGTCGGCCCCAGGTCGCGTGTCCACCAGCGCACGTGATGCACCTGGCAGCGGGACGCCGGAGCGCCGCACCCCACGCACACCCGGTCGCGGGCGATGACCGCGACCCGCTGCTGCCTCGTCGGCTGCCGCTGCGTGCGGCCCGCGTCGAGCACTTCCCCGTTGCGGGTCATCCACACCGTCGTGGTCTCGGCGTCGCAGCAGACCATCTGCGCGGTCGCAGAGCTGACCGGGCCGACGCCGTCCAGCCGGGCCGCCGGCGCCCCAGGCTCACCGTCCAACGCCTCCGCGGTCGCGATCAGGATCACGTGCGGGCGCTGCACCGCGACCTGCGGCAGGTCCCCGGCGTCGAGCGAGCGCCGGGCCAGCTCGACCAGCGCGTCGGCCATCCGCTGCGGATACGTCCGCTCGTCGGCGTGGCCGGCCCTGCGCGCCAGCGGGTCCAGCGCCGCGGTCACCGTGGCGGTGCCGACCGGGTCCAGCCGGGCCTCCACACGCCCGGACCCGTCCGCGCCGTCCGCGGTGACCGACGCCCGCCGGTTCGCCCACGCCCTTCGTTCTCTTCCGGCCAGCGCCTCCGGGTCCACCGTGTGCGTCCAGGCGTCCACCCGCTCCCGGAGCCGGCGGCGGTCCAGCCCGCCGCCGTCGCCGGCCACCAGCCGGTCCAACTCTTCCCGCACGTCCGGACGCAGCTCCTTCGCGGTCTGGACCGCGACCTGCGCCTGCCCCACACCGATCGTGCCCGCGCGCAGCGCCTGCGCGGTCTCGGGCAGCCCCTCCAGCCCGACCGCCGTCTCCGCCTGCGCGCGGGCCTCCCCCCGGGTCAGCCGCAGCCGCCGCGCCAGCAGGTCCGCCGTCGACCGCGCCCCTTCGGCCCGCCACGCCCCGCGCGCGTCGACCTCGGCGACGCAGCGCAGCTTCTCAGCCACCACGACCGTCTCTACCCGGTGCAGCCGCTCGACGCGTTCGGCGAGGTCGGTGTCTTCCACTGCGGCGTCCAACGGCCGGGCTCCCAACACGGCCAGCGCGTGTTCGGCCAGGTCGAGGAGGGCGTGGTCGTCGAGGGTCTCGACCGCCGCTGTCCCTGCCTGGTTCGTACGCATGTTTGTATTGTGTCATATAGCGGTGTGGTTGGCAAGGGTTTGCGGCAAAAGTTGTGGATGTGGGTGTGGGCTGTGAGCGGAGTGGCTGCCTGGGCGGGCTGGTGTCAGCGCGGTGACGCACGCCCGCACGCCAGCATCTCTGCTGATCGTCGAGCATCCGGAGCCTGAGGGCAGCAGACGCGACGACCGCGCAACCCACCCACAGGTCCATGCCAAGAGCCCCGAAAGGCCCCTCTGGCATAGGCCGAATGTGAGGGCCGCCAGATGAGCGTAGGTGTTCATCTGAGGGACTGTGTTGCGATTGACCTTACTTAAGCCGCTCAGCACGGGTCAGCTCCGCCCAGTCCTCGTTGGAGCGCGAAGCGGCCATCACGCCGCCTGGTCCGGCGGGGCGGGTCGATCTCGCCCAGCGGACGGGCCGCCTCGGCCAGCTCTGCGGCTAGTGGTCCAAGCGGTGTTCGTCGGCCCCGGGCGCGCGTGGCGCTGCTGGCCGGCGGATTGGTGCGCTGCGGGCGGTCTCTGCGGACCGGCACGCGCCAGCGCGGAGGCGACCGCAATCCCTGCGCTTCTGCAGGCGAGCGCGAAGGAGCTCAGCCTGACCGGGCGACCAGGCCGCGGGGGGTGGAGACGGCCAGACCGCAGGTGGTCAGCTCAGCGGTGGCCGCGAGCACCTCACCGATCGGGCGCCCAACCGCCATGGCCAGCTCGCCCGGCGGAGACGGGGTCGGGCCGAGCAACCCGAGGATGGCGGCGGCCGGACCGCTCAACCCGTGCGGGGACACCCCGTCGGACTCAGGCCCGGCGTCCGGAGCACGGTCCAAGACGAGCCCGGCGACCTCCAAAATGTCCTCCAGCCGGCACAACGGCTGCGCGCCGTCACGGATCAGATCAAGCGGGCCACGCGCGGTCGGCTGGTTCAACGACCCCGGGACCGCCAACACGTCCCGGCCCTGCGCCGCCGCCAACCTGGCGGTCTGCAACGCGCCGCTGCGCGCCCGGCCCTCGACCACGACCGTCGCGTCCGCCAGACCGCTCACGATCCGGTTACGCCACGGGAAATGGTGCGGGCGCGGGCCCACGCCGGGCAGCAGCTCGGTCACCAGCCCACCACAACCGGCGATCCGTTCCCGCAGCGGCCCGTCCCGGAACGGGTAATCCACCCCGAAGCCGGTCCCGAGCACCGCCACCGTCAACCCGCCGGCGTCCAATGCGGCCCGGTGCGCGGTCTGGTCGATGCCCCGCGCCAACCCCGAGACCACGACCACGCCGCGCCGGGCGAGCAGCCGAGCGAGATCCGCGGCCGTCCGCTGCCCGTCCAGCGTCGGCTGCCGAGTCCCCACCACCGCGACCGCCGGCCCGTCGGGCAGGCCACACCGACCGGTCGAGCGAACGAACACCCATGGCGGCGCCCCCAGCTCCGGCCACGCATCCGCCAAACGACGCGGATAACCCGGACGGCCGACCAGCAGCAACACCGTGCCAGCCGCCGCCAACGCCCTCCCCGCCCGCTCCGTCACCGCCGGACTCGCGAACCCCCCGCGCCGACACGCGTCAGCCTCCAACGCCTCCACGACCGCGACAACGTCCACGTCGAGCGCGGCCTCCAACAACGCCGCGACCACCGCGCGGACACGCTCAGGGCTCACACCCGCCGTCGCCGCCAGCCGCACCACCCGCGCCGCAAGCTCCGCGTCGCCCCCCAGCTGTGCCGCCCAACCCGGTGCGCTCACGTCAGACGCCTTCTCGCCCGGAACTCACGACGCCGCCCCCGCCGCCCTCACGACCCTGGCCACGCCCTGCGCGCACGCGCGCAGCTGCAGGCGATGGCCCAAAGCCTCCAACGCATGACGCGCCTCGACCAGCTCGCTGCCCTCCAGATCAGCGCAGCTACGCGCCACCCGCAACGCGCGGTCGAACCCGCGCCCCGTCAACTGACCCGCCTCCACCGCCCCGGCCAACACCCGCAACGCCCCTGGACGCGTCACCCGACGCAACACCGCCGGACAGGCCTCCCGGTTCGTCGTCCCCCAACGGTCGGCAGCCATCGCCCGCGCCGCCGCCACACGGCCAGCGACCACCGCGCTCGGCTCCGCGTCCCCACCAGCGAGCAACGCCGCCGCCGACAACGGAGCCACCGTAGGCGCAAGGTCCAACCGGTCCGCGAGCGGCCCCGACAACCGCGACCGGTAACCCCAGATCGCCTCATCCGAGCAGGCACACGCCTCCCCGCCGCCACACGGACACGGATTCGCCGCTGCCACGACCTGAACCAGCGCCGGATACGTGACCGTGGCACGGGACCGAGCGATCCGCACCACCCCCTCCTCCAAAGGCTCACGCAGCGCCTCCAACAGATGGCGAGGCCACTCGAACAGCTCGTCGAGGAACAGACAGCCACGATGAGCAAGGGAGAGCTCGCCGGGGCGGGCCATGCCGCTGCCGCCGCCGAGCAGGGCGGCGGTGCTCGTCGAGTGATGCGGGGCTCGCAGCGGCGGGCGGTGGTCGAGGCCGCTGGAGGAGAGCAGGCCCGCTACGGACCGGACCGCCGCGAGCTCGAGCGCCTGCGCCCGCTCCAGCGGCGGGAGAATCCCCGGCAGCCGGTGCGCGAGCATCGACTTGCCGCAGCCGGGCGGGCCGAGCAGCAGGAGATGGTGGCCTCCAGCCGCCGCGATCTCGAGCGCACGGCGGGCCTCGGGCTGCCCGCGGACATCCGCGAGGTCCGGCGGAGCCGTCCCGTTGGCCGGAGGCGGCTCCGGGGAAGGCACAGGCCGCGGGGCCTGATCGCCGCACAGCACCCAGACGACCTCGGCGAGGCTGGCCACCGGCACGACCCGCAGACCATTGACGAGCGCGGCCTCGGCCGCGTTGCCGTCGGCGACGAACAGCGTCCGGTCGGACCCCGCGAGGCTGGCCGCCGCGGGGAGCACCCCGGTCACCGGGCGCACCGCGCCGTCCAACGCGAGCTCGCCGAGCAGGACGCACCGGTGGAGCGCCTCACCGACGATGTCGAGCTCGGCAAGGACCGCCGCGGCCATCGCAAGGTCGAACCGCGCGCCTCCCTTCGGGACGTCAGCCGGCGCGAGCGAGACGAGCGCTTTACGCGACGGGAGCGTGACGCCGACCGCGGCGAGCGCCGTCCGCACCCGGTCAGCGGCCTGGCTCGCCGCCGACCCCGACGACCCGATCACGTGGAAGCCGGGCAGCCCTGGCCCGACATGCGCCTCGACGACGACCGGGACCGGGTCCAGCCCGACGACCGCGACTGTGGACGCTCGACCGACCATCAGCAGACTCCCCTCAGGTGGACGATTTCCGCGCGCCCGTCGCCCGGCCAGCACACGCCGACGACGTCGAAGCGGACGTCGGCCGCGCGCTCCGCGCGGTGAGCGGCCAGCCAGGCCGCTGCCAGCCACCGGAGCTGTGACTGCTTGCGCGTCGTCACCGCCGCGAGCGGCCCTCCCGTCTGCCGGCCGCGCCGGGCCTTGACCTCGCAGAAGACGATCGCGTCACCGTCGCGGGCCACGACGTCGATCTCCCCGCGCACAGCGCCTGCGTACCGCCAGTTGCGGGTGAGCACCACCAGCCCACATGCCTCCAGGTGCAGTACCGCCATCTGCTCGCCGATGCGGCCGAGCGCCATGTTGCGTGCCATATGAGCACGGTAGCGGCATCCCGTAACGAATGGGCCAGATTGTCAGCTACCTGTGGATAACTACCAGAGGCCGGCGGCCCAGGCCACGAGGAGGCCGATCACCGCCACGGCCACGACGAGCAGCACGATGTCGCGGATCTTCGAGTCGCGGTAACGGCGGGTCGCGTTGAAGCCCACGGCACTACCCCGCGAGGAAGGGTGGAGTCTCGTCGGCATCGACTTTGGCGAGCTCCTCGACGTTCACGTCTCGAAATGTGAGCACGCGCACGTGGGTGATGAAGCGCGCGGGCCGGTACATGTCCCAGACCCAGGCGTCGCGGAGCTCGATCTCGAAGTACACCTCGCCATCGCCGTGCCGTGGGGTCACCGCAACCTCGTTGGCGAGGTAGAAGCGTCGCTCGGTCTCCACGATGTACGTGAACATCCGCACGACGTCGCGGTACTCGCGATAGAGCTGGAGCTCCATCTCGATCTCGTACCGCTCGAGATCTTCCGCGCTCACGCTACAGATGGTAGGACGGCGGCGACCGCAATGCCGTCCAGCGCCCCAGGGTCGCCGTGTAGCCCGGGCGTGGCAGCGTCCGAGCGCTCGAGAAGGGCCAAATGATCACGAATGCCCGGCCGATGACGTCTTCTCGGGGGATCTGGCCGAGGGATCCCCGGCTGTCGTCCGAGTCGAGACGGTTGTCGCCCATCATGAAGTAGTGGCCGGGGAGGACCTTGGCAGGGCCGAAGTCGTCACGATCCCGCTCCTCCAGGTAGCCGCCCTTGCTGGTCGACGCCTCCGGCAGCGCCTTGCCGTTCACGTAGACGACCCCGTCGCGCAGCTCGACCTCGTCACCCGGCAGGCCGATGACGCGCTTGATGAAGTCCCTCTCGCCGGGCGGGGCGAGCCCGAACCCCGAGCTGAGCGAGTGGAGCAGCTGTTTCAGCAGACCTTCGTCCCGGGGCGGGCTCTCGACCCCGCCCCGGAGATGAAAGACGACGATCTCGCCGCGCTTCGGGTCCCGCAGCTCGTACACGACCTTGTTCACGAGCACCCGGTCGCCGACAAGCAGGGTCGGCACCATCGACTTCGAGGGGATGAAGAACGCCTGGACGAGAAACGTCTTGAGCAGCAGCGCCAAGCCGAACGCGATCAGCGCGAGCACAGGCAGCTCGGCGAAGAAGCTGCGCTTGGGCGGCCCGGGCACGGACGTCCCCTCCAGCGACGGCTTGTCAGCGGCGGCCTCCGCCAGCTGCTCAGGCCCCTGCTGGCTCACGCAGCTCCTTGATCTTCGCCTTCTTGCCGACCCGGTCGCGGAGATAGTAGAGCTTGGCGCGCCGGACCTTCCCGCGCCGGATGACCTCGATGTGGTCGATGACCGGGGCGTGGACTGGGAATGTCCGCTCGACGCCGACCGCGTTGAAGCTGATTTTGCGGACGGTGAAGGTTTCGCGGATCCCGCTGCCGCGACGGGCGATCACCACACCTTCGAACACTTGGACACGGGACCGGTTGCCTTCGGTGACCTTCACGTGCACCCGGACCGTGTCCCCAGCACGGAACCCGGGGATGTCATCGCGCAGGCCGGCGATGTCGACGAGATCGGTCGGGTTCACGAGAGCCTCCAAGGCGCGGCCGGCGCAGAGCGGACGAGTCGATAGACCTTGACGGTGGCACGACAGCACTCACGACGTGAGGTCGTCCGCCGAGCGGCCAGAATAGCGAGCGGCGGAAGCCATGGTCAATCCAGATCCCCTCCCGCCGCGGCGCTGACGCGCTGCCTCACCCCCAACCTCACCGTGTCCACTCCCGGATAGTGCTGATCCAAAGAGAACGTCGCCGAGCCCGGCGGCCAGAGGACGACGAAGGCGTGGCCGATGATGTCCTTGCGGGACACGAAGCCGAGCCCGAAGCGGCTGTCGAGCGAGTTCATCCGGTTGTCGCCCATCATGAAGTAGTGGCCCGGCGGGACGACGACCCGTGCCGAGTCACGGCTCTCCGGCTGCGCGTACGGCTCCCGCAGCGGGTGGCCGTTGATCAGCACGGTGCCGGCGCGCACCTCGACGGTGTCACCGGGCAGCCCGATGATCCGCTTGATGAAGTCGACCTCGCCCGCCGGCTGCGCAAGGCCGAGGCCGGCAAGGAGTCCGCGCGCGAAGCGACCCAGCGACCAGCGCTCAACGGGCTCGCGCTGCCCGGGACGATGGAAGACGATGATCTCGCCGCGCTCGGGGTCCCGGAACTGGTAGCTCAGCTTCTCGACGAGGATCCGATCCTGCTCGTGCAAGGTCGGGACCATCGACTCCGACGGAATGTAGAACGCTTGGACGAGGAGCGTCTTGATCGCAAACGTGAAGAGGATCGCGGTCACCATGAGCAGCGGCAGCTCACTAGGCCGGCTGCCTCGCCGGCGCCGCCGTGGGCCCCTCCGCGGGCCTGTGCGCCCGCTGACAGCCAGGCGCAGCGCAGGCGCCAGATCGGGCGGTCTGACCGCCGTCCCCGGTGCCGGCACGTACGGCCTCACCAGTGCTCCGCCTCGGAAGCTCCGTGCATTCGGCAGCGCCTGCATCCCGCCTCGCTACGTTGCCTCGCCGCCCGAGTACCTCCAATACGCCTCGCGCCTCGCGCCTCGCGACGCGGGCGCAGATCGCAGCCTCGGCGCAGGGAACTTCCTCGTTGGCTCACTGCTCCTCCCGCCAGGCTTCGTAGAGATCGGGGCGCAGCGCCCGAGTTCGGTCCAACGCCTGCGTCCGGCGCCACTGGGCGACCTTGGAGTGGTCGCCCGAGCGGAGCACATCCGGCACCCGCAGCCCACGAACCTCGGCAGGCCGCGTGTACTGCGGATACTCGAGCAGGCCGTCGGCAAAGGACTCGTCGGCCGCGCTCCGCTCGTTGCCCATCACCCCGGGCAGCAGCCGCGTGACCGCCTCGACGAGCACGCAGGCGGCCGCTTCCCCGCCGGCAAGGACGTAGTCGCCGATCGAGATCTCGTCGTGCGCGAGGGCGAGGTGGACGCGCTCGTCGATGCCCTCGTACCGGCCGCAGAGCAGGAGCAGCGTCGGCTCGCCGGCGAGCTCGCGGACGAGCGGTTGGGACAGCCGCCGGCCCCGGGGGGTCAAGACGATCGTCCTCGGCCGTGCCTCGACCGACCCGTAGAGCGACTCGACCGCGGCGAAGAACGGCTCGGCCTTGAGCACCATGCCGGCACCGCCGCCGTACGGCACGTCATCGACGGTGCGATGCCGGTCGACCGCCCAGTCGCGCAGGTCGTGGACACGCACGTCGAGCAGCCCGTCCGCGCGGGCGCGGCCGAGCAGCGACGCCTCCAGCGGGGCCTCGAAGTAGCCCGGGAACAGCGTGAGGACGTCGATGCGCATCACCACGCCTCTTGCTCGTCGAGCAACCCGGGGATCGGGTGCAGGACAATAGGGTCGGCATCGACGTCGACGAGCTCGATGACGGCGGGGATGAGCAGCGATCCGCGGCCCGGGCAGGCGACGACAAGATAGTCGTGGGCGGTGCCGTCCAGCGCGCCCTCGACGACACCGACGATCGCGCCGTCGTCATCGACGACCTCGCGGCCGATCAGGTCGGCGGTCCAGACCGCGTCCTCGGCGACCCGGACGCGGCTGCGGGGGACGCCGAGCACGGTGCCGCGCAGCGCCTCCGCCGTGTTGCGGTCCTCCACACCCTCGAAGCGCACGATCCGTCTTCCCCCGTGGTCGTGGCTCGCGGCCACCCGCAGCTCGCCCTCGTCCGACCCTGTGGCGCTGCCCTTGCCCAAGATGGGATAGTGGCCGCCGACCGCGAACTCGTCGGCGATGTCGGGGTCCGGAAACACGAACACCTCACCGCGGATGCCGAACGGCTTACCCACGACGCCCGCGACGACAAACTCATCGTCGCTGCCGGCGGTCACGGGACCAGTGTTACTCGACGATGTCGACCGTCGCCAAGGTCCCCTCACGGGTCGCAGCGGCCTTCACCATGGTGCGGATCGCCTTGGCGGTCCGGCCCCGCTTGCCGATGACCTTGCCCATGTCGTCAGGGTGGACACGGAGCTCGAGCACGAGCTCCCCGTCATCCTCCTCGATGGGCGTGACCTCGACGGCCTCAGGGTGGTCGACGAGCGACTTCGCGAGGTAGACGAGCACGTCAACTGGAATCACGGAACCGTGTCCTCCTGCTGCGCGGCCTGACGAGCTCGCTCCTGCGCCGCTGCGGCTCGCTGCGCGTGCTTGGCGGACCGGTCCTTGCCGGTGTCACCGGGCTTGAACTCGTCCCAGATCCCTTGGATCCGCAGCAGCTGGGTGACCGGCTCGCTCGGCTGCACGCCGTTGCGCAGCCAGTAGAGGGCGCGCTCGCGGTCGATGGCGATCGTCGACGGCTCGTGGAGCGGTTGGTAGTAGCCGATGTCCTCGATGTAACGCCCGTCTCGAGGTGAGCGGACGTCGGCGACGACGACGCGGTAGTAGGGCTGCTTCTTCTTGCCCTCCCGCCGTAGGCGCATCTTCACGGCCATGGTGGCGATTCCTCTCTACAGCGCGGCTCGGTCGCGCCATCGGTGCCGCGGGAATTCCCGCGCGTCCCGCTCGGGTTGCGTGGACGGATGTGCGGTCCGGCTAGTCCGCACGCACACGAAGTAGCCCGCCCAGGAGGCCGGGGGAATCCCCCCACAGCCAAGGCGGACGGTGGCGTGCAGCATACACTGCCGGCACGCGGCCGATCAGCCCTGAGCGCTTCGAGCGGCTCGCGGGGCCAGGCCCTCGACGGACTAGCTGCGGGCCGGGAGCGAGGCAGGCCGGAGCCGCACGGCTCCTCGATCATGGGTCGGCAGGGGAGAGCTCGTGGGTCAACGCACGCGGCGGTTCGACGCCTTCGCGCTCGCACCGGTTTCCCTGATCGTCGGCGTGACCCTCCTCGTACTCGGTTGGCTCATCGCGGAGCCACCCTTCTCGAGTCCTGACGAGCGCGATCACTACTCGCGAGCGTTGTCCGTTCCGTCGACCGGGCTGATCGGTGAGCGGATCCCCGATTACTACCGCGAGGACTTCACGCCGCAGCAGCTCGCCAAAGTGCGCCAGGAGGTCCGCTGGGCTCGACTGCCCGCCGGCCTGTCACCGCTCGGATGGGACTGTCACATCTACCGGCCCCAGGAGTCGGCTGCCTGTCTCGACCGGATCGCCCCAGCGCCCGACGAGCCGACCTTCATCCCCACGACGGTCGGCTCGTACCCACCCTGGCCCTACCTGCTGCCAGGCTATGTGGGCGTTCTCGCCAGAGACCCCGGCGTGGCGAACGTGCTCGCGAGCGGTGCGAGCGCCTTGACCTGCCTCATCCTGCTGGCCTTGGCCGCCCTGGTCCTGTGGCAGCCAGACCGGGGAGCCGTGAGCGAGGTCGGGCTTGCGGTGGCGCTCACGCCGATGGTCGTCTACATCGCCGCGAGCCTGAACCCCAGTGGCCCCGAGATCGCAGCCGGCGCCGCGCTGGGAGCCGGGCTGCTCCGCCTCGCGCGCCCCGCGGCCCCGACGCGGCTCGCGTGGATCACCGTCGCCGCTGCTGGCGCGGTGCTGACGCTGAGCCGCCAAATGAGCCCTGTCTGGCTGGTGAGCTACGGAGCCGTCTTTCTCCTGTGGGGAGGGCTCCGCCCTGCCGTCAAGCTCATCAGGGCTCACCTGGCAGCAGCCGGCAGCGTCCTGGCCGTGCTGTGCGTGTCGTTGGTGGTATGGACGGTTTGGCAGAGCCGCTACGGCACCGAGGCCACCGTCAGCCTCGCTCCCCTGCCCGACTCGCTGCTCGTGAGCTGGCCGTCCGCCTCGATTTGGCAGAGTTTCGTGGGCAAGTTCAGCTACCTCGAATACGACATCCCCGCCTGGATCATCGGGGGGTGGTACCTGATTGTGCTCGGCCTGGGAGTCGCGGCGCTGGCGCTCGGCACCGCGCGTCAACGCCTCGTCCTCCTGCTGGTTGCTGTCGCCGCGGTCCTCGCGCCCCTCCTTCTGCAAGCCGCGCTGATGCGGCACACTGGCTACGCGACCCAGGGCCGCCATGTCCTCCCGTTCCTGGTCCTCCTGCCGCTGCTCGCAGGCGAGGTCGTTGCCTCCCGCGGCCCCCTCAGGGGTGGCCCCCGCGTCGTCTTGGCGGCGGTGGGGTTCGCTGTTGCCGCGCTGCAGGTGAGCGCCTGGTATGCCGCAGCCCGGCGGGCGGCGGTCGGGACAGCCGGCACCTGGGCCTTCATCGGACGATCGCAGTGGAACCCGCCGGGAGGCTGGGCGCCGTGGTTCGTCGTCACCGTGACGGGCAGCGTCCTGGTGGCCGCGAGCCTCGCCCTGAGCGCCGCGCCAGCGCGGCTCTCCGACGTCCTGAGTCTCCGAACTCGGGCGGGGCGGACCGCAGCCGACCTCAACGCGCGTCGATGAACGTCTGAGCGCAGAGCTCCAATTCGACCTCGTCCGGGAAGCTGAGCAGGAGCAGACCGCCGGTGTCGGGGCGCGCTGGCAGCGCCAGCTCCAGGTGGCGCACGGTTGCCTTTTGGAGCCGCACCCCGAAGAAGGCGGCCGGGCGCTCGCTGCGGCCCACGTGGACGACGGTGTCGGCCTTGGGGTCGATCTGCAGCTGCCCCTGCGTCGCCTCGAGCCCGAGGACGTCGCCTGACCCTGCCCGGATGGTTGCGCAGCCGTCCCTCGCCGGCGCGACCTGCGCCGACCCGGCCACCAACCGTACGGCCGCGGTGCGTCCGGGGCCGTGGAGGAACGCGTGCTGAAGCCGCAGGCGCTCGTCGCGCAGGACCGCATCGGTGGACTGCACCCGACCCCGGTAAGACATCGGGATCCCGTCGGCTTGCAGGGCGGAGAGCTTGCCCGCCGTGACGTCCGGCGCCCAGTCCGGGTCCGGCTGCGCATCCCGCACGTGAGGAATCCCCTTCTCCAACAACGTATTCGCGGCGACGATGCGCACGGCGGACTCCCCCTTCAGCGCGCGGTGCTCACGCGTAGCGTCACGCAGGGCGAACACGTTGACCACCAGGCACGCTGCGAACACGGCGGTCGCAACCTCCACCATCGTCGTTCCGGCCGCGGGCACCGTCGTACCAGCCGCGGGCCACAAGGGTTTCAGGAGCGCGGCGAGGACGATGAGCAGCAACAACAGGTCGAGGTAGAGGTAGTGGCTCGCGCGCGCTTGCGTGATGCCAAACTGCGGTACTCGTGCGATCCCGGCAATGCCCAGGAATGCGAGCAGTGCGAACAGCGACGCCCACGCGGGCAGCGGCAGCCCGCCACGGACCGCTCGCACGGTGACGGCGAGACCGAACAGCGCCAGCAGCACTCCCGCTGCCGCCATAGGAAGGCCGGTGAAGCCCGACACGGCCGTCGCGAGCCCGTAGCCAATGAACCCGGGAACCCGAATCAAGGTCTCCAGCGTGATCGGCGGGGACACGCCCCAAATGGCGCGCCAGAGCGCGTAGCTCGCGAGCGCTGGTCCGGTCACGAGGAGCGCGCGGCGGAGCTGCCGCCGGATGACCAGCGCAGCCGCTGTCCCCGCCACGAGCGAGATGCTGATGCCAGCAAAGGGCATCGCCAGCGCCAGGCAGGCGGACGCCCAACGGTCGCGCCGCGAGGTCGGCTCCGTCCGGTCCAGCAGCACGAGCACGACGAGGAAGAGCAGGATCGGGATCGTCCAACCGATCTGGAACGCGTTGAACAGCTGCGTCGATGCCTTCCCCATGAGCAGCAGGGACAGCCCTGCAAGCAGCGCGGGCAGTGGGGGCATTCCGAACCGTCGCAGCACGAGCCATCCGGCCACGGTGGCCGCGGTGTGAAACGTCAGCGCCGTCAAGTAATAGGGCCAGTAGTTGGTCAAGCCCCCGACCGCGAAGAGCCCGCGATACAGCAGCACAGGAAGAGCGACCCAATGCTCGTTGTGTGGCCTCATGACCGCCGCGAGCGTGAGCTCCCGGCGGTTGAGCAGGAAGGCCCACTCGTCGCTGAAGAACCACAGGCCCCGTCCCAGGTAGATCAGCAGTCCGACCGCCGTCGCGAACGCGGCGAGCGTCACCAGGGTCACAACGCTCGCCCCGTGGGCATCCCAGATCGTGGGTCTCGGCGCCCGTTCCTCTCGCGCGGGGCGCGAAGTGTCTGCCGACCGCAGCGCGCTCAACTCATGTCCCCCTCGACGTCAGGCGGCTCCTCCCCCGCTGCGCGCCCCTCAGGAGCGCACAGGTAGCTGTAGATGCCGGCCAATGCCTTGCCCCAGTCGGAGTGGTGGGCGGCGATGTCGGCCAGCGCCCGCTTGGACAGCCGCTGCCGCAGCTGGAGATCCACGCACAGCCGCTCCAGCCGGTCGACCAGGCTGTCGACCGTGCGCTTGGCGAGCAGGCAGTTCTCGCCGTCCCGCAGGATCCAGTACCCCCAGGGGTTGTCGAACGCGACGACCGGCACCCCGCAGGCCATCAGCTCGAGCGGGAGGTACGACGGGTGCTTGGACGTCGTCAGCGCCATGCCGACGTCGCTGCGGCGGTACAGCTCCCCGGTGGCGCGGTAGTCGAGCAGGCCGAGGTGCTTGATGTCCCGCGCGGCGCCGTCGCCGGTGGCCCAGGCGCCCGCGGTGACGATCCGCACCTGATCGCCGAGCCTGGCCTTGAGCTCCCCCAGCGCGAGGGACGACATCTCCCAGCAGTTCCGCCAGTGTCCGGGCCGGGCGTAGACGAAGACGGTGGTCGGCGCGTCTGCGGTCCGCTGGTGCCGGCCGTTGGCGTGGAACACGCGCTGGTCGACCGCCGGGACGAAGCTCATGCCCTTGCCGCCGTAGTCGTCCCGGTAGATACGCAGCAGGTTGTCGGTGTTGCAGATGCCGTAGAGACCGAGCCGGTAGGTCTCCTCGGTCAGCCCGTACAGCGTGCTCGCCGGGTAGAACATCGGCTCGAAGTCCTGGATGAGATAAAACTTCCGCCGCGTGTGCGGGAAGTGCGCGACGGAGTACGCCGTGATCCAGAGCGTCGCGATGGAAACGTCGGCGTAGGGCACCTGCTCCAGGCTCGCGTTGGCAGGGTCGGTGTAGAAGACGATCTCGCTGCGGGCGAGCGCGGGGAACGCCGCGGCCAGGGCCGAGCGGATGAAGTGCTCGTGTGGCTTCCCCCAGACGACGAACCGGTTGCGCACTCCGTGGTTACACGCCAGCTCAGCGGCGATCCGCAGCGCGGTGTTGATGCCGCCGTAGAACGGGCTGTCGATGTCGGGGATGAACCAGTTGACGGTCTCCACGTCGAAGGGCGCAGCGTTCTGTGCGTGCAGGTCCAGGTTCGCCGCGGTGTCGACCGGCAGCGCGCGGCAGCCGTCGGCGAGCATCCACGACTCGGCGGCGTCGCTGCGCTGCCGGAACACCTGGAACGTACGGCCGAGCGGTATGGCGATGCGCTGCTGCGGCGTGGGCTCGTTCCTCGGGCGCAGCGCTGGCCGTCGGCGACCCAGCGACAGGTTCGGCGAGAAGTACGGGTCCCCGCCGATGATCCAGGGGTTGTACCGCCAGTAGCTGGTGAAGAAGTCCATCGGCGGCACGGCGGAGCCCCGGGTCGCGGACTCCAGGTGCCGCACCCTCGCGTACGGTGAGCACACGGTGCGCAGACCCCGCAACCTCATGTCGAGGCCAAACGCCACGTCGCTGCCGCAGAGCACGAACCGCTCGTCGAGACCACCCACCGCCTCGAACAGCTCCTTGCGGACCGCCAGGCACGCTCCCGTCACGGCGAGCACGTTGCGATACCAGCGGGTCGGCCCGAGCAGGCTCCCACTGCCCGGGCGCATGCCCTCAAACACATGATCGGCGAACCCGCCCAGCCCGAGGATCGCGCCGGCGTGCTGGAGCGCGCCGTCAGGCCCGACGAGCTGCAGCCCGGCTACGCCGATCTCCGGACGGGTCGCCCAGCCGACGAGCTCGGTCAGCCACGACGGGTCGAGCACCTCGGTGTCATCGTTGAGGAGGACAAGCACCTCGCCGCGCGCCTGCTCGGCTGCGGCGTTGTTCACCTCGGAGTAGTTGAAGGGCTCCTTGTCCCACCACAGCACGGACAGCTCCAGGCCTTGACGGTGCTCCTCGTACCAGCGCTCGTTGCCGTCGGTGCGCCCGCCGTTGTCGATGACCACGACGTCGAAGCCGGGGTAGTCGGTGCGGGTCAGGCTGGGCAGGCAGGTGGACAGCAGACGGCGGTTGTGCCGGGTGGGAATGATCACCGTGACGTGCGGCGGGGCGTCGATGCGCCAGCGCAGCCGCACCATGTCCCCGTCCGCCTCGGCGGTGGCCGGCCAACCCAGCCGCTCCAAGTGCTCGGTCACCGTGCGCACGGCGTGCTCGCTGACTTGGTCTGGCCGGTCGGTCACCGAGCCGAGCACGCGAGCGATGCGGGCCACCCGCTCGTCGTCGAGCTGACAGCGCAACAGCAGGCCCCAGGTCATCGCGTCGGTGTCCTGCTCGCGCAGCCCCCCGGCCCACAGGTACCGGGCCCGCCGGACGGCGAAGGAGCGGCCGAGGTAGTTCGCGCCGAGCAGCGTGTCCGGCGACCAGGACGGACGGAACCGCGGCTCGGCGCGGTGGCCGCGCTGGTCGACGAGGTCGTCGTCCCAGCCGACCAGGTCAACCAGCGGGTCCTGATGGGCGGCGGCGGCCACCGTGTAGAGGCAGTCCGCCGCCAGGACGTCGCCAGCGCCGAGCAGCACGACAAAGTCCTTGTCGCTGTGAATGACCGCGGCGTTCGCCGCATCGACGGCCGACCGGGAGTCGACGGCGGCCACAGTGACGCGGGCGTCCTCAGCGCAAAATCCGGCGGCGTCCGGCAGGCACACCGAGGCGACCCAGTGCGGCCAGCTCTGCGCGGTCAGGCTGTCCAGCGTTCGCTGCAGCGGGCCCTGGCCGGGCAGCACGAGGAGGTGCACCGTGATCGGGTTGCGGGCGCGCTTGGCATAGTCGCGCTGGGCGGACAGCTGGGCGGTAGCGGCGTGCCGCTTGCGCCACTTGGGGTAGCTCGGCTCGCTGGGCTCGTGAACGCCCGGAATTGCCCAGGCCGCCTGCACCCGCTGGCTGAAGGCCCTGGCCTCCCCATACGTGAGCAGGGCGGCCTTGGCGATCTCGTGTCGGCGCGTCCCTGCGGGCAGTTTCTCCTCGGCGGTCTGACGAAGGCGCGCTTTGAGTCCCATACCCCCCGGCAAGCCGGCCACCGCTGCGGACAGGGCGCCGCCCTCCGCTCCCGCGTGATCAGTGGTCGGGGCGAGTGGAGTCTGGGCGGACAGCTGGCGCTCCAGCTCAGCGCGCCTGGCGGACTCGCGGAGCAGGCCCTCGCGGAGCATTGCGACGCGGCGAAGCAGCAGCTCGTACGCGGTCACCGGCAGCGGGCTGACGGGCTCGTCGCGCTGCCCAGTGGCCGGCTGCCCGGTGGTCTGGTCACTGGCGGGTTCGGGCAGGACGTCGAGCCCACCCATCGGAGTGCCCTTCGCGGTGGCTTTGACCCCGCACTGCCACCGCGACTCTGGCCCCTCCTTGTGGTAGACGGGCGACCAGCTGAGGACGTCGATCGGCTCGGCATCGTCGAAGCCAGCGCGGCGGAA
>JBOGEB010000081.1:0-16996 GCA_050743125.1 Egibacteraceae bacterium | reverse complement strand
TCGTCACGCATGCGTGACGAACCCTGGCCGTATGACGGTTCCTGGCCGCAGCGCTGGCATGCGTCACGCACGGTCGGAATGGGCTGCTCGCGATGACGCTGGGTCTGCTGCAGGCGGACGCGGCGGGGGTCGCTGCGACCAGCGGCCGGCACGCGCTCGAGGCGTGCGGCGCCGGCGCGCCGTGTCACTGCACAGCGGGAAAACAGCAACGTTATTTACGCCCAAGCCCTAAGCTCGGGCTGGGCCATCATGAGCGAACGCGAGCGGCTGACCGACCCCGCCTGGAAGCGGTGGGGCCCTTACCTGAGCGAACGGGCCTGGGGCACGGTGCGCGAGGACTACAGCGAGCACGGGCAGGCGTGGGAGTACTTCCCGCACGACCACGCCCGGTCGCGGGCGTACCGGTGGAGCGAGGACGGGCTGGGCGGCGTCTGCGACGACGCGCAGACGTTGTGCCTCGCGTTCGCGTTCTGGAACGGCCGGGATCCGGTCCTGAAGGAGCGGATCTTCGGCCTGGCCGGCAACGAGGGCAACCACGGCGAGGACGCGAAGGAGTACTGGGCCTATCTGGACTCGACGCCGACGCACTCGTGGATGCGCTGGCGCTACCTGTACCCGCAGGCCGAGTTCCCGTACGGCGACCTGGTCGCGACGAACCGCCGGCGCGGCCGGGGCGGGCCCGAGTACGAGCTGGTCGACACCGGCGTCTTCGACGGCGACCGCTACTGGGAGGTCACCGCCGACTACGCGAAGGCGGCGCCCGACGATCTGTGTATCCGCCTGCGGGTGGGCAACGCCGGACCCGACGAGGCGGCCGTCGACGTCCTGCCGACCCTGTGGTTCCGCAACACGTGGTCGTGGGGCCTCGACGATCGCCGCCCGTCGATCGCCGCCAAGGACGGGCGGCTGGTCGCCGAGCACCACGCGCTCGGCCGTATGGCGTTGGGTGGGGACGGCGAACCCGAGCTGCTGTGCTGCGAGAACGAGACCAACAAGGCCCGCCTGTGGGGCGTCGAGGGCTCGACCCGCTGCCCGAAGGACGGGATCGCCGACTCCGTCGTGCACGGCGCGGCGACCGTGAGCCCGGACGGGACCGGCACGAAGGCGGCGTTGCGTTACCGCCTGAGGGTGCCCGGCGGCGGGTCGGCCGAGATCCGCCTGCGCCTGGCCGCGGACGACGCCGACACGGGCACATCCTGGGAGCACGCGCTGACCGCGCGGGCCGCCGAGGCCGACGCGTTCTACGCCGAGCTGACCCCTGCCGGCGCGACCGCCGACGAGGCGCTGGTGCTGCGTCAGGCGTTCGCGGGGATGCTGTGGTCGAAGCAGTTCTTCCACTGCGACGTCGACCGCTGGCTGGAGGGCGACCCGGCCGGCCCGCCGCCGCCCGAGGCGCGCAAGCACGGGCGGAACGCCGGCTGGCGCCACCTGAACAACGCCGACGTCATCTCGATGCCGGACAAGTGGGAGTACCCGTGGTACGCGGCGTGGGACCTGGCGTTCCACGCCGTCGCGCTCGCGCACGTCGACCCCGGCTTCGCGAAGGGCCAGCTCGTGTTGCTGTGCCGCGAGTGGTACATGCACCCCAACGGCCAGCTCCCCGCGTACGAGTGGGCGTTCGGCGACGTGAACCCGCCGGTCCACGCGTGGGCGGCGCTGCGGGTGTTCGAGATCGACGGCTGTGCGGACTACGAGTTCCTCGAGCGGGTCCTGCACAAGCTGCTGCTCAACTTCACGTGGTGGGTGAACCGCAAGGACGCCGAGGACAGCAACGTCTTCGAGGGCGGCTTCCTGGGGCTGGACAACATCGGCCCGATCGACCGGTCGGCGCCGCTGCCCGTCCAGGCCCGGCTCGAGCAGTCCGACGGCACCGCGTGGATGGCGATGTACTGCCTGAACCTGTTCGAGATCGCTCTGGTCCTGGCCGAGCACGACCTCGCGTACGAGGACCTCGCGACGAAGTTCTTCGAGCACTTCGCCTACATCGCCGCCGCGATGGGGGGACTGTGGGACGAGCAGGACAGCTTCTACTACGACGCGCTCCGCTGCGCCGGCGGCGGGCGCCAGCCGCTGCGGGTCCGGTCGTTGGTCGGCCTGCTCCCGCTGTGCGCCACCACCACCCTCGGCCAGTCCACCCTCACCCGCTGCGCCGAGTTCGCGGGGCACATGCGCTGGTTCCTCGCGAACAAACCCCAGTACGCCAAGAGCATCGACCGCACCCACCGGCTGGGCGAGCACGAGGGCAGGCTCCTGGCGGTCGTCGACCCCGAGCTGCGGCTGCGCCCGATCCTCGCGGTCATGCTCGACGAGGCCGAGTTCCTGTCCCCCCACGGGCTGCGGTCCGTGGCCGCCAGCCACCGGGAGCGCCCGTTCACGATCGAGCTCGCCGGTGTCACCGCGAGCGTCGGCTACGAGCCCGGCGAGTCCACGACCGGGCTGTTCGGCGGCAACTCGAACTGGCGGGGGCCGGTCTGGTTCCCGGTCAACTACCTGCTCGTCGAGGCGCTCGGCCGCTTCGGCCGCTACTACGGCGACGACTTCACCGTCGAGCACCCGACCGGCTCGGGGCGCCAGCTGACCCTGGCCGAGGTGGCCGACGACCTCGCCGGCAGGCTCATCGGGATCTTCCTCGACGACGAGCACGGCCGCAGACCGGTCTTCGGCCACTACGAGAAGTTCCAGACCGACCCGGCCTGGCACGACCTCATCCCCTTCCACGAATACTTCCACGGTGACACCGGCGCCGGGCTCGGCGCCTCGCACCAGACCGGGTGGACCGGGCTCGTGGCCGACTTGATCATGCGGAGGCGCCAGTGACCGCCCACGAGTTCGACGTCGTCGTCATCGGCGCCGGTCCGGCCGGTGAGAGCGCGGCCGGGCGCTGCGCCGACGGCGGCCTGTCCGTGGTGATCGTGGAGCGCGAGCTTGTTGGTGGTGAGTGCTCCTACTGGGGCTGCATCCCCAGCAAGACGCTGTGCCGACCGGGCGACGCGCTCGCCGCCGCCCGCCGGGTGCCCGGCGCCGCCGAGGCCGTCACCGGCGCGGTCGACGTGACCGCCGCGCTCGCCTGGCGCGACCGGATGACCAGCGGGTGGAGCGACGAGGGCCAGCTGGGATGGCTGGAGTCCAAGGGCGTCGCGCTGGTGCGCGGGCGGGGGCGCTTGGCTGGTGAGCGGGTCGTCGAGGTCGAGCAGGCCGACGGATCCTTCCAGCGCCTGGTGGCCCGCCGGGCCGTCGTGATCGCCACAGGGACCTTGGCGGTGATCCCGCCGATCCCCGGTCTGGCCGACCTCGACCCCTGGGACAACCGGGACGTCACCGCCGCCAAACAGGCCCCCCGCCGGCTGCTCGTGCTCGGCGGCGGCGCGGTCGGCTGCGAGATGGCGCAGGCGTTCCGCCGGCTGGGGTCCGCGCAGGTCACCCTCGTCGAGGGCCTGCACCGGCTGCTCGCCCGGGAGGAGCCGTTCGCCGGCGCCGAGCTGCGCCAGGCGTTCGAGGCCGAGGGCATCACGGTGATCACCGGCGCGAAGATGACCGCGGCGCGGCGCGACAGCCCCGGCGGCCCGGTGATCGCCACCTTGGAGGACGGGGCCGAGCTGCGCGCCGACGAGATCCTCGTGTCGGTGGGCCGGCGGCCGGCGACCGGCGACCTGGGCCTGGAGACCGTCGGCCTGCAGCCGGGCGAGTTCGTCCCGGTGGACGGCCAGCTCCGCGTGGGCGGGCTGGGTTGGCTCTACGCCGTCGGGGACTGCAACGGCCGGGCGCTGCTCACGCACATGGGCAAGTACCAGGCGCGGCTGGCGGGCGACGCGATCCTCGGCCGGCAGACCGGGGCGTTGTCCCGCGTGTGACCTTCACGGACCCGCAGGTCGCCGCCGTGGGCCTGACCGAGGCCGAGGCCCGCCAGCGCGGCCTTGACGTCACGGTGGTGTCCTACCCCACCGGCGGCGTCGCCGGCGCCGCCACGCTCGGCAACGGCGTCACCGGGACCAGCCAGCTCGTGGTCGACGACGCCCGCCGCGTCGTCGTCGGGGCGACGTTCACCGGGCCCGGCGTCGCCGAGCTGCTCCACTCCGCCACCGTCGCGATCGTCGGCGAGGTGCCGATGGACCGGCTGTGGCACGCGGTGCCCTCATTCCCCACCGTCAGCGAGGTCTGGCTCCGCCTCATGGCCGCCTACGGCCTGTAACGGCGTCAGATGGCCACGATCGTGACGTTCGGATAGTCGGCTGCGAGCCGTTGAAGGTCCTCGGGGTCGTGGGTGGCGATCAGGCCGCCGCCGAGGCGGACAGCCGTCGCCACGACCAGCGCGTCGATCGCATGGGCGGAGTCAAGGTGTGTGTCTGCAAGGAGTTTCCCTCCGCGGCGTGCGACCGAATGCCCTGTGGGGACGATCTCTGCGATACGGCGGAGCACCCAGTCCACCGCAGCGTCGTGGCGGGTCCCCCGGTACACCTCCACCAGCACCGCTGCCGGCACCGTGACCACCGCGCCATTGCGCCGTGCAGACTCAAGCACCGCTTGTGCGCGTTTCGCCGCCTTGGGGCTGCTCCGGGGCCGGGCGAGCGCGCTGACCGCCTCCGCGTCCAGGATCAGCCGTCCGGCCACAGCTCGTCGATCTGCGCGACCAGCTCCTCGTCAGGCGGGCCAATGATCTGCTCGAGCTCCTCGAGGAACTCGCCCAGCCGCTCCCGCTGCAGCTCATGACGAAGCGCCCTTGCGGCAAACGCTGACAGCCCGCGCTGACCCACATACGCGCGCACCTCTGACGCGAGTTCGGAGGGCAAGCTGATAGACACCTTGGCAGCCTTCTCGACCATGCAGAAATCCTACCAGAGTACGAATCCGCGAGCTACGGAACCGAGAGGGGGTTGGCGAAGTCCAGGTCCAGCGTGACGAGGACACGCTCTCCGACGACGCATACCGCGACGACGTCGGCGTCTACGGCGCCGGCCAGCTGCTGATCGAAGACCGTGGCTCCATCGTGCCCGGCGTCGCGGAACAACCGGACGGTGCGGTGGCCGAGATTCTCGTCGAGTTTGACCCTCACGCTGCCGGGTCGGCCAGATCGACGAAGCGGCTGTCGGCCAGCTTGGCCCCGTAGGCGATGCAGGCTCTGATGTCGACTTCCTCGAGCCCTGGATAGTCGGCGAGGATCTCAGCCGTCGTCATACCCCCAGCCAGCAGACCAAGGATCAGTGATACCCAGATTCGATGACCACGGATGCAGGGCTTGCCGCCGCAGATCGCGGGATCGATAGCGATGCGCTCCAGGAACCCAGCCTCCGACATGCCTCCGTCATCCCATCCGGCATGAGCCGCGGCCAGCATCCGCCCTTACAGGTCAACCTACGGGACGTCGAGGGCGACGTTCACCGGGCCTGGCGTCGCCGAGCTGCTCCACTCCGCGACCGTCGCGATCGTCGGCGAGGTGACCATGGACCGGCTGTGGCACGCCGTCCCCTCGTTCCCCACCCTCAGCGAGGTCTGGCTGCGCCTGATCGCCGCCTACGGCCTGTAACCGCGTCAGATCACCAGATCCGGGGGCGGGGGTCGGGTGAGCAGGCGGCAGCGCTCGTGGAACTCGTCCGCCTCGGGCAGGTCCGCAAACTCGCGCTGCAACGCGGCGTCCAGCGCGAGCGCCCGAGCGCGCGTCGCGCAGACCAACCGCTGGGAGGACAGCGCCTCGCGGCCGAGAGCGCACCCCTCATCGGGTGAGCCGAGCCCGGCCAACGCCAGCGCAAACTCGATACGGGCGATTGCTTCCCTGGTCGGATAACGCTTCCCCCCGGGCGCCGTCGTGAGCAGGGGATCCAGTGCGTCCGTCGCGTGGCGTCGGGCCTGCTCGGGCAGGCCGAGCGTGTTGCACGACGCGGCGGCGAAGGCGGTGAGCGCGTAAGAGGCGGACCGCCCCGTATCCTTCCCGAACAGCGTGGGCGGTCGCGCCGGAAGCCGCTCGTGCAGGTCCATCGCCCGCCGCAGCGCCGCCTTGAAGTCCTCCTCTTGGCCCAGGTCGGCGTAGGCGCGCGCGGCGTGCGCCGCGAGCCTCACCGCCAACGGGTGGCCGGCAGGCGCAACCTGACTCCCCTGGAGCGCCGCGGCCAGCGCCCGGCCCGGCTGGTTGGCGTACCAGGCGATGCTCGCGTTCACGTCCATCGCCCAGGCGCACAGCTCGTCATGGCCGGCCTGCCAGCCGTGGCGCCAGGCGTCCACACCGTACGCCGCAGCGGTGGTCGGGCTGCCCAGCTCGAAGGCGAGCCACGCGAGCAGCTTCGACAGCCAGCCGGCGTAGGCGTAGAGTTTTCTGCCCTCACGCAGCGTGTGCGGGCCCGCGATCAGCCGATCGACCGCCTTGCGGTACCAGCGCACCGCGTCGAACAGCTCAGTGTCGGGCGTGAGCCCGTGGGCGTGGTGGAACTCGGTCACGACCAGCTCGAGATGCTCAAACACCCCAGGGCCGACCGCAGAGGCCTCCGCGCGGCGGGTGAACGCCATCGCCTCGCCGGCCGCCTCCAACAGCACACCCTTGAACGCCGCAGGCGTGACCGCGGCGGCGCCGACGCCCGTGAAGACATGCCGCCGGTTCGTAGGCTCACCCACCTCCACAGGGTCGTTCGCGCCCCCCAAGGGTAGTGTCGCAGCAGCCGGCTCCCCCACATCCTCGTCGGTTTCGCGGTACTCGGTGGCGAACCCCAGCTGCACCGGCCCGGTCGCGAACAGCCGGCACAGCAGGTCCTGGTAGTCGCCGTTGGGCTTGGCGCCCGCCTCCCACTCCAGCCACGACCGCCCGGTCAGCCCCCGCGAGCCCAGCTTCTGCTCCTTGCACATCGCGTGGATCGCCACGACCGCCTCGTCCACCGTCCAGCCGCAGGCCAGCCGGTGCGCCTTCAGCAGGCTGTGGCCACAGCATTCGCGGACCTCGCCCGCGATCTCGTGCAGCAGCCCCGACGGCGGGTCCGCCGGCTCGCCGGCATGCAGCAGGCGGCGGGCGCGGATCCGCTCGGCGCACCTCCGGTCCTGCCGGTCCTCCCGCGGCTCTCGATTCCTGGTCGTCACAGAATCCTCACATTCCTCACATTCGACGCGCGAGATGCCGAAAACCTTACCCCCAGGCGGGGCGACACCGGCGCTGAGAGCTGCTCGCGGTCCGGACGCGAGCAGCGCGCACCGGCGATGAGCGCGCCTCTCCGGGCGCCTGCCCCCTGCTTGTCAGATCGCCACGATCGCGCCGTTCGGGCAGCCGGCCGTGAGCCGTTGAAGGTCCTCATGGGTGGCGATCAGCCCGCCGCCGAGCCGTAGGGCGGTCGCTACGACCAGCGCGTCGATGGCGTGAGCCGAGTCGAGACCCGCGTCAGCGAGGAGCTTGCCCCCACGGCGAGGTCTGGCTGCGCCTGACGGCCGCCTACGGCCTGTAACGGGCGAATCACCGCCTAATCTCAGCGCACAATCCAGCCTGATAAATCGTTACCTCTGAGCGTGCCATTTGTATAATGGAGGCGCCTGCCCAAAGGGCATTGGTGAGCGGGAATAGGCGGATTCTGGTAACTGTGTTGCCTTTAGAGTTAGTGCGCGCTTTATCGCGCTGCGGGATCGAGGGGGCGATCAGGTGAAATCGAAGATGAGGGCAGGGGGTCCGGCCATGATCCTCGTCACCGCCGTGCTCGGCGCCGGGTCGTGGCTCGGCGCCGCCGCCGGGCTGGGTGGCTTCGGCAGGTCCCGGCAGTACCCGAGTGTGGACGTCCCCGCCGAGGTCGCTAGGGGCGTTCCGGCCGCCCAAACCACAGCGGGCTTGACTGGTCAGCCGGCGCTGTTTGCCGCGCCGCCCTGGCCGGCGCTGCCCGTGGTCGCTGATGCTCCCCAGCCGCCTGCCGCCGCGCCGAGACCGCCGAAGGCCACCGGAGCGCGCCCGTCAGCCCCCCACCAGCCGGACGACAAGCCGGAGAAGGTCCAGAACAAAACTGAGGACAAGGCCAAAGACGAAGCCAAGGCCGAGGGCAAAACTGCGGACAAGGCCAAAGCCGAGGACCCGGCAGAGGACCCGACCACGGACCCGACTGCGGAGGACCGGCTCCGGAAGGAGATCGAGGACCGGCTCCGGAAGGAGATCGAGGACCGGCTCCGGGACAAGTTCGAAGTGCAGCCACCCCTGGAAGGTGCATCGAGCACGAAGGCTGACACGCCGAAAACCCAGGACAACTCGGAATAACCGCAGACGGTCACCTCGGCAGCGAAGGGTTTGTCCCGATAACGGGACAAACCCCTCTTCGTTGCCACAGGAATAGGGCGAGTGCACCGAGGGGGCCGCGACCGTCGAAGAGCACAGATGTCGGACATGTCGTTCATGCGGGTGGACACGTGCGGGCCGAGGAATCCCGCGCCCCCCGTCACCACCCGCGCAGTGAACCGGACAGATCGGCCCCCGCGGCGGTCCTGGACGCGTGCGCTGCAGCGTGGAACGACCGTACCCGGGCTGCGGCGAGGTGCTGGTCCGTCATGGACGCTTCACGGTCCCGTTGCGCAGCCAGCCGTCTCGACGCCTGTGGACGCCATCGCGGTCGCCTCCAGCCGGAAGCGCACACCGAGTTTGCGGACGATGTTCTGAACAAGCGCCCGCGCGGGTCTGCGGGGAATGACGAGGATACGCACGATCACGATGTTTCCCCCGGCTCTCGCCGAGCAACCCGAGCACCTGCTTCTCACGGGGTGGTGAGCCGGAGATATGCCTCGTCGGCTTCGTCGGGCCGGCCCACCCCCACACAGACGGCATCCGGCTCCAGCCGCGCTGCGCACTCGGGGGCCGAGGATCCGTCACTGACCTGGGCGACGACCTTCAGGTCCTCCCCGGCGGCGAACGCGGCGCGGTGCAGGTCACGGCCCTCGGCGACGATCAACCGGAATCGGCCTGAGCGTCTTTGACGCCCACTCCAGCCCAGACCACCGAAATCCGGCACTCCTGGCCTGGGCGCCCAAAGGCACATGCCGCCCACCACGCACCGCTACCCGCGATCGAGAAACTTCCTGAAGGTTTGAACGTAGGCTGAGGCGGAGTTCAGGTCGGCGCGCGCCGGCTTCGCCCGCTGGCTTTTGCGGCTGGCTGGTGATAACATAGAAACGCGGGAGTTTTGCATTGCGGGTTTCATCACTTTGTCCTGCCCATCGTAACGGCAAATTGCCAGGAAGCGGATGGACGTGCAGCTTAACGCCGAAGAAACCTTCGACGACGACTATCTCTACTTTTGGGGTGACCTGCTCGACGAGGAGAGCGACGGCGATACCGAGCTGATCTGGAAGGCGCTTGCGCTGCGGGAAGGCATGGACGTACTCGATGTGCCCTGCGGGCACGGGCGGATCGCGAACCGGCTCGCGGCTCGTGGCGTGAGGGTCACCGGCCTTGACGTGTCCCAGCGGTTCCTCGAGTTCGCCAGTCAGGACGCGGTCGAGCGTGGCGTGGATGTGACCTATGTCCAGGGCGACATGCGGTCTCTGCCCTGGAGCGAGAAGTTCGACGGGATCGTCAACTGGTTCAACAGCTTCGGGTTCTTCAACGATGAAGAGAACCGTCAGGTTCTCTCCGAGGCGTACCGCGCGTTGCGGCCGGGCGGCAAGCTGCTGATGAGCGTGGAACACCAGGCGTGTGTGCTACGCGAGCTGGGCAACCCGATCTTCGAACGGGACGGCGACCTGCAGATCAACCACAATACATACGAGCCACTCGAAGGAAGGCTTTACACGACGACGATCGTGATCCGCAAGGGCCAGAGTCGCTCAAAGCGGGATTTTGCCCGGCTGCTGAGCTTCCCCGAGCTGCGGGATTGGCTGCTTGCGGCCGGCTTCTCACGGGTCGAGGGTTACGGCCGTGAGGGGGCGCGGCTCACGTACTACAGCGATCAGATGCTTGTGGTCGCAATCCGCTGACCCAGCCGGGCCGGCTGCACCCCACAGGGAATCTCGAAGGGGTCGGCTGGCTGCGCTCTGAAAGACGCGGAAGGGGCTTCTGGTCGACACGTTTAAAGATAGATCGAGTTCAATTGCTGATGAATGCCTTCTGTGGCGAGCGCGACGCCAACCGCAGCTCACGCTCCATGCAAGTGCCTACGGCCAACTTGTGGTCGACGCTTGCTCTTGCGCTATTCATGAGGCTGGGTTACCTTGTAGCAGGCCCTATGATCGGCCGGCGGGCGTACAGTCGTAATGTGCGATCGAGGGCAGACGTAACGATGTGATCGCCATAACGCTGCGGGCACAAGGGAGGCGATTGAACTCTGCTGGAGAGCGTTCAATTCTTGCGCCACGAGAGTTCGGTAGCACACCATATAACTGGGGGTAACCCTGTGGGAAACCTGAGCGTCCTTGAGTCATCCGACGGGCACGCCACGACAAAGGATCCGCCTCTAGTGAAGCTCGTACGCTCGCGGTTGGAGCCTGAAGGCGGCGAGCACTGGGAGATCTATTTTCATGATATCTGGTGCTATGTACACCCAGCTCTTTACCAGAGCCGTGAGCAGGGCTGGAAACTGCACGTGTCCGCCACTCGGTCCTCGGCCACAGTCGTGCTGGAGCGATCGCTCGCCGTCCTGCTTCGCCACCGGTGCGCCTTCAAGTTCGCCACTACGCTCGATCACGTCCGGCTGCTGAACTCCACCTACTATCCGAGGGGCGGGGCCGGCAAGTTCCTCACGGCCTATCCCGACGATGACGAGCACTTTCGTCTTCTGGCCGAAGGGCTTGACCGGGCGACGGCGGGTCTTCCAGGGCCGCGGATCCTCTCCGACAGGCCGTACCGCCCGGGGAGCCTGGTGCATTACCGCTACGGTGGCTTTGCCGGGAACATGGCCCTCACCAACGACGGTGAGTACGTCGCGATGCTCCGCAGCCCTGACGGCGGCTTGATCGAGGACCGGCGGGACGCATGGTTCAGCATCCCGGCCGGAGTGCCGTCGCCCCTGGCAGACGACCCGGCGCCGGCCTCCCCGGCGCGCAAGCCACAACCGAGGCCAGTGCGGCTGGCAGAACGCTTCCTCGTGCGCCAGGCCATTCGCCATGCAAACCGAGGTGGCGTCTACCGTGCCACCGACACACAGACCGACGTCGACGTGGTCATCAAGGAGGCGCGGCCTCACGTCGAGTCTCACGTCGACGGGTGGGAGGGGCGCGACGCGCTCCGGCACGAGGCAGAGGTGCTCGACCTGCTGGCCCCACTGGGCGTTGCGCCGGGCAAGATCGCTCTGTTCGAGCAGGACGGGCACGTGTTCCTCGCGGAGGAGCTCATCGAAGGCGTCGGGCTCCGCGATTGGGTCGTCGAGCGCTCCCATGATCGGGTCGGCCTTTCGTGGGAGCTGGCCACGGACGTGATCCGGCGGTTAGCGGGGCTCCTCGAAGCCGTACATGGCACAGGGCTGGCGCTCCGGGATCTCACGCCCAACAACGTCCTGGTGGCTCCAGACGGGGGATTGCGGATCATCGACCTCGAGTTGGCGGCAGCGCTCGGGAGCGGGGGCTATCACGTCGGCACCTTGGGCTACTCGGCGCCCGAGCGGCAGGTGGGCGCACCGGTCGCCGTGGCGGTGGACCTGTACAGCTTGGGAGCGATCTCCTTCCTCCTCGTCACCGGCGTCGATCCCGCCTTCCCCGAGGATCTGCCCCCGGTCCGCTCGTCCCAGCAGCAGTTGGAGGGCTGGTTGGCGGTCGTCGCCGAGCACAGCGAGTCGGCCAGACCCCTGACGCCCCTGATCGTCGGACTCTTGCACGAGGCGCCCGAGCGCCGCTGGGACCTGGAGCGGGTGCGGGCGTTTCTCGAGGGGCAGGAGCGAGCTGGGACCGCCGCACGCCGCGTCGATGCGGTGCCGACATCCGACAGGTCCGAGGCGGACGGGCCGCGACTGGCTCTTCGCGACCAGGAGCGCCTCATCGAAGACGGGCTCGGGCACCTGCTGGTCACGATGACCCCTGAGAGTCGGGACCGCCTGTGGCCGTCGACCACCTTCGGCGCCGATACCGACCCGTGCAATGTCCAGCACGGCGCCGCCGGCGTGTTGGCCGTGCTGACCCAGGCGGCGGACGTCTACGGGGATGAGCGGATGCGCGACGCGGTCCGCACCGTGTCCGAGTGGATCGAACGGCAGCTGCCGGCCGAGCCGCGCCTGCTGCCGGGCCTGTACTTCGGCCGGTCCGGGACCGCGTGGGCGCTGTACGAAGCCGGCCGAACGCTCGGCGACGGAGGGCTGGCCGGGCGCGCGCTCGAGCTTGCCAAGCGGGTACCGATCGTCTGGGGGAACCCTGACGTGACGCACGGCGCGGCCGGCGCGGGCCTTGCTCAGCTCCACCTGTGGCAGGCGACCGGCGACGCCGAGCTCGGCCGGCGTCTTCAGCGCTGCGCGGACGGCCTGATCGCATCGGCCGACCGTCAGGCGACGGGAGCGGTCTGGCCGGTGTCTGCCTCGTTCGACTCGGCTTTCGCCGGCAGCGCCCGCCTGGGGTTCGCGCACGGTGTCGCCGGCATCGCCTGGTTCCTGCTGGCCACAGGGCTTGCGACAGGTCGTGACGACTGCGTCGAGCTCGCCCGGGCGGGAGCCGAGACGCTGTGCGCGGCGGCGTGGCGTGACGGCGACAGCGCAACGTGGGACGAGGGCCCGGGTAACGGGGCAGGCCGATGGGTGCATTGGTGCCACGGCTCGTCCGGAGTCGGCACCTTTCTCATCCGCCTGTGGCGGGTTACTGGTGAGAGCCGCTACCGGGAGTTGGCCGAGATGGCGGCGGTTGCGGTACGGCGAGCCCGGTGGGAGGACTCCCCCGCTGTCTGCCACGGCCTGTCGGGTAACGCGGAATTCCTGCTCGACATGGCAGCGATTCTGGACGAGCCGCGCTACCGAGCCTGGGCCGAGGAGCTCGCGGCCGCCGTCTTCGCCCGATGCGCCTACCGGGACGGTCGGATCGTGGCATGCGACGAGTCGGGGATCGGCGTCGTGGCCGATTATGGCGTCGGCCTCGCCGGGGTGGTCGCGTTCTTGTTGCGGTTGCGTCGTGACCTTCCGAGATTGTGGATGGCCGAGCCGAGGACGGTCGAGGCAGCGCCCCGATGACCGCGACCGCTACGCACACCGTCGCCTGTCATGGCGACCGGAGTGACGCCCCCGACAACACGGTGTTGACGAGGATCAGCTTCCGCTTCTCCCCGCGCGGGGCCACCGCAGTATGTCTCGCCGGCAGGGGAGAGGACTGCCTGCATTTGGAGACCTGGTCGTTGGGGGGCCCGTCGCCTCGCTGGTGGCCACTGCCCCTGGCACGGCCTGTGACGGTGAACGACCAGCCGCTTCCTCTCGACGACGGTCGCATCCTGCTGTGCCGCAACGAGGTGGCGGCTCACGAGCTCACGCTCCTCGAGCCGTCCGGCGGCGCCACACGAGAGCGTGTGCTCGCGGTTGTCGACAGCCGTGGGCTGCGCCTGTTGCCGGCAGCCACCGACGATGCCCTCGCTCTTGCGATCAGCTTCGAGGGAGCCACATCCACGGTCTGGCGGGTGACGGTCGACCCGCCCCATCTGGAGCGACTGGCACGGCTCACCGGCCAGCTCGGCGGCGGTGTCTGGCTGGACGACGCCGGGACGCTGCTGGGCGTGGATTGGGCTCGCGACGGCGGCCCGGCCAAGGCGGTGGTCGTTGACCTGCGGGACGGCTCGCGGACCTCGCTGCTCGACATCTCGACGACGAGCAACGACCGGCTGCTGCGGTGCAGCCCGTGCTCGGGGCTGCTGCTCGTCAGCACGGACGCGCGTGGGGGGGAGCGGCTGGGGTGGGCAATGCTCGGCGCTCGCGAGCCCGTACGTTTCCCCGAGACGCTGCACCGTTTGGAGTCGGCTGAGCCTCTGGCCCTCGACGAGGAGGGTCAGCGCGTGCTGCTGCAGTTCGACGAGGGTGCTCGCACTCGCCTGGCGATCTACACCCCCGCGAGAGATCACCTCGTGCCCGTCGAGATCCCGCCAGGGTGCGCCCGGGGGACAGCCCATTGGGCAGGGAGCGTGCTGCGCTTTCCCTTTTCCACCCCATCGCAGCCCCCGGCCCTCGCCACGGTCGCCGCCGTCGACCGTGGCGAGTGCATGATGGCCGGTGGCGCTCCTCATACGACGCGCTGGGTGGACGCTCATCTCGAACACCTCGACGGCTCGTGCGGGCCCGTCGAGGCGATCGTCTACGGAGGCGAGGACTGGCGCGCGAGCAGACACCTGTTGATGGCGCTGCACGGCGGCCCAGTCCACGCCTGGCGCTTCGAGTTCGAGCAGTTCTTCCAAGACCTCGCCGCCGCCGGCATCGCGGTCGTGGCCCCCAACCAGCGCGGCAGCAGCGGCTACGGCCCAACGCACGCAGGGGCGATCCGCGGCGCATGGGGAGGCCCCGATCTCGACGACATCCGCTCCATTGCCCGCACCCTCGCCGCCGAGCGGCGGACCCTGGGCGCGTCGCCGAGCCTGATGCTGTGCGGGAGCAGCTACGGTGCGTTCTTGGCCCTTCTGGCCGCCGGCTGCGAGCCCGACCTGTGGTCACACTGCGTCGCGCTCGCGCCCTTCCTGTCCGGCCCGCGGCTGTACCGCGAGGCCGGCCCCGCGGTCCGGGAGCTGCTCGAGCAGCTTGGCGGCTGCCACGAGCTCCACGACGACCTCGGCCCACGCGACGTCCTGCGGTTCTGCCACGCCATCGAGGCCAAGCTGCTCGTCGTTCACGGGGACTGCGACGAGCTGATCCCCGTGACGCAGGCCCGCGCGCTCGCGAGCCGCCTCCGCGAGCTGGGCAAGCGTGAGGGCGTGGACTTCACCTATCTCGAGGTTCCGGGAGGCCGGCATGGGCTGGCCAGCGGCACCGTACACGCCGTGCACCAGCGGCTCATCCGCTTCCTTCAGCACAGCGGAGACGATCCAAGCCTGCAATGACAAGCCTATGAAAGGAGGTGAAACCATGTTGATCGAGAGCCTCGAGGTCATCGACCTCCAGCTGCTGTCCGAGTCGGACCCGGTGGGACCGAGCGCCATCGCGCTGGGGTGCCGTATCACGAACAACAACTTCCGCTGTGGCACGAAGACGTGCGACGGAACGTGCTTCCGGACCTTCGGCAACAACTAGCTCGCGAAGCTTGTCCACTCCTCGTCCGGAGGCCCGCTTAGCGCGTGCAGCCGAACGCGAAGGCTGGCCGCATCGTAAGAGCCGAAGACCAACTCGGCCGTCGCCATCGACTGCTAGCGATGGCCGCCTGGAGGGATAGGGAGGCGGTCGCAAGAGGACCGTCCTCCCTTCCCCTCGCATCACCAGCATCGCACGGGCGCGCTCATGCGCCCTGTGCCTGTCCCTCTCGAGGAATCCCGGGGCGTTATGCCACGTAGGTCGAGTATCACCTGGACTCGGCGTCGTGACCCGGCGGCGACCGCTCCCACGGTCACTCGGCTGCTCCTCCAAGCCGCACGGCGGGCGCCCGGGTGGAGCGTCCTGCTCACCCTTTCGCTCGTCGCGGCAACCGTGGTCTGGCTGCTCGTTCCCGCGGCCTTGGCGGCTGCGGTCGACGCCGCGATCGGACGCGCCGAGCCAGGCCCCGCGCTGGCGCGGCTCGGCGCCCTGCTCGTCGCCGAGGTGGTCACCGAGCTGGTCTCGGGCTTGGCCGCAGCCTTCTACGGGACCGCCACGATCGCCTGGTTGCGGCATCGGTTGCTGGGCCATGTACTGACGCTCGGCGTCCCCGGCCTGCGCCGCTTCGCGGTCGGGGATGTGATCTCCCGGCTGACCGGCGACGCGCCCGGCTCGGGAGAGGTGCTTCCGACGGTACTCAACGCCGGGTTGACCGTGATCACATCCGTCGGCGCCGTGGTGGCGCTCTGGCTGATCGACTGGCGGCTGGCGGGAGCGTTCCTCATCGGCCTGCCGGTGATGTTCGCGATCATCCGTGTGTTCACGGTGCAGGCCTCCGACCTCTACATGTCCTACCGGCGTCTGGAGGCCGCGATCGCTGCCCGGCTCGTCGATGCGCTTGCCGGCATGCGGACCATCCGCGCCAGCGGGACGGCCCATCGGGAGATCGACCGCATCCTCACCCCCCTCCCCGAGCTGTCCGCAACCGGCCGGGCGCTCTGGCGGGCGCAGCGCCAGCTGACCTGGCAGGTCGGGCTGCTGCAACCGGTGCTCGAGATGCTCGTGCTGGCCATGGCCGGCCTCAGCCTGGCGGCCGGACGGATCACGCCCGGCGAGCTGCTCGGCGCGGCGGCCTATGCGCGCCTCGCGCTGGGGCTGATCGACCAGACGGATGCCCTGGCGGGCATCGTCTGGGTGCGCGCGGGCACATCGCGGGTGGCCGAGGTGCTCGCCGAGCCGAGGCCCCCCTCGGTTGCGATCCGCCCGCTGCCCGACGGGCCGGGTGCGGTCGTCTTCCGCGCCGTCACCGTGCGCGCTGGCGAGACGCTGCTGCTGGACCGGCTCGACCTCGAGGTCCCCCCTGGCTTGGCGCTTGCGATCGTGGGTCGGTCGGGCGCCGGCAAGACGACGCTCGCGTCGTTGGTCGGGCGGCTCACCGACCCCGACGAGGGCGAGGTCCTGCTGGATGACGTGCCGGTGACCGCGCTCGCGCCAGCAGATCTCCGCCGCGTCGTCGCCTACGCGTTCGAGCGCCCCGCGCTGTTCGGCTCCAGCGTGAGGGACGCGATCGCCTACGGCCGTCCAGCCTCGAGCGCCAGCGAGGTCGAGCAGGCTGCGCAGGCTGCGCAGGCCGATGGTTTCATCCGGCGGCTGCCGGAGGGTTACGACACGGCGCTCGCGCAGGTGCCACTGTCAGGTGGTGAGATCCAGCGGCTGGGCCTCGCCCGAGCCATCGCCCAAGGGAGCCGGGTACTCGTCCTCGACGATGCGACCTCGAGCCTGGACACCGTCACCGAGCTGCAGGTGCAAGCCACACTGATGGGTCTGCGGGCAGATCACACCTGCATCGTCGTGGCGCATCGAGCTGCCACCGCCGCTCGCGCGGACCT
>JBOGEB010000080.1:0-17223 GCA_050743125.1 Egibacteraceae bacterium | reverse complement strand
TGCCGAACGGCCGCTGATCGGCGCCGAACGGCGCCTCTGGCCAAGCCAGGTTGGTGTACTCACGCACCGCCGCCCCCAGGGGCGACCGGGGCGCTGCGGGACAGGGTGCGGATGCTCGCGCCGAGGTGCTTGGCGAAGTGGTTGTGCTTGAACCGGTACCGCGCCCAGATCGCGGTGACCGGCTCGTGCGACAGGTTGCCCAGCGGCTCGAACAGGTCGGCAGGCCGTGGTCGAGGAACGCCCGTACTCCGCTCATCACTTGGGACCCGGGTTGAAATAACGTTGTCGTTTGGGCGGTGTTCGCCCTTGTGGCCAGGGTTCGTCACGCATGCGTGACGGATCCTGGCCATAGGACGATTCCTGGCCACAGCGCTGACACGCATCACGCACAGTCAAAATGGGACGCTCACGATGACGCTGGGTCAGCTGCAGGCGGACGCGGCGGGGGTCGCTGCGACCAGCGGCCGGCACGCGCTCGAGGCGTGCGGCGCCGGCGCGCCGTGTCACTGCACAGCGGGAAAACAGCAACGTTATTTATGCCCAAGCACTTGGTCGTAGTCCCCGCGGACCCGGTTCGTCGTCGACCGCGGGCCTTCCAGGCCGACGTTGACGAACGCGACCTTGCCCACCAGGCTCTTCGCGTGCTGCAGCCCGCGGGTGGCGTTGGTGGGAATGCCGAGGATGAACTCGGCGTACAGGTCGACGACGTCGCCGAAGTCGCGGCGCAGCAGCGGCTCCCCGCCGGACAGGAACACGCGCGTTACGCCGCCGAGGTTCGCTCGGATCCCGTCGAGTTCCTTCATTGTGGGGTCGGGCAGCTGCAGGGTCTCCGAGCAGAACGAGCAGTCGAAGTTGCACCGCTTGGTGACCTGCAGGATCACCGACAGCGGCACTAAGGCGGTATCGGCGAGCTGTTCGACGGTGGCCCCGCCGGTCAGCGTGAAGTGGTGTCCGTCGGTGGACGACACCGGCCCCACGGTCGATGCTGACGACCGCGGCTCAAGTGACTTCGGCA
Organism: Egibacteraceae bacterium; assembly: GCA_050743125.1. GTDB lineage: Bacteria > Actinomycetota > Nitriliruptoria > Euzebyales > Egibacteraceae > JBOGEB01. Next base: position 16,208 of record JBOGEB010000080.1, on the reverse strand, counting down.
CACCGATCAGATTCATGAGACTCCTCCCATGTGGCGGCAATGGAACCGGCGCTGTCCTCTTGCGGAGCCGAGCGCTGTTCTTCGGGCGCGCCATAAGGACGCCATAAGGAACAGGTAGGCGTACGTGCTCGTCAACGACAAAGCACACGACCGTAACCTGGGCACAGCCGCCCAGTACCCTATGCGACGGCATGTTTTTCAAACTTGCGCACCGCAGCGCAGCGATGGAACGCTGCTGGCTTCACCGGCGAACGAGGGGAGGTCTGCGCACAGATGGGCAAATGGACAAAAGAACAGCTCAACCGCCTACGCGAGCAGATGACGGCTCAACGCCGCTGCGCCGACGAGCTGGCCGCCGAGATCCGCTACCGGTTCGGCTGCTCGAACCTGGTCGCCTATCGGATGGCGCACGGTTTGAGCCAGCCGCAGGCAGCCGCCCGCTACGAGCAGGCCACCGGCAGGATCATGAGCCAGCCGCTGCTGTCGAAACTCGAGCAGTTCCCTGCCCAGTCCAGCCGGCCACCCCAGGCCGGCCAGATCATCGGCTTCGCGATGGTCTACGCCACCACCCCGCTGCGCCTGATCGCCCCCGACGCGCTGGACCAGCTCGACCCCTACGAGCGCAGCCTGCTGATCCGCTGCAACGTCGCGTTCACGCCGCCGCTGGCGCCCGAGCCTGCCGCGACGGGGCGCCCGGATAGCCTGGAGCCCAGCCAGAGCCAGGACAACACCCGCGCTGCCCGCGGCGTGCGCCTGGCTGACGGGAAGCTCGAGTGGGAAAGGCAGGTGGCGATGGCCGCTCGCAGAGCGCTGCGGTTCTTCGTACCCCGCGGCATAAATACGCTGGCATTCGAGCGGCCCTGCATCCACGCTCGCCGCGTTGCGCCTCGCTTACCCGTATATCGCCCGGCCGGGTATGCGCGCTCGGCGCGCCTTGCGAGCGCGGCGCAGGGTCGCTCTCGGTGCGTCACCGTATTTCTGCCACGGAGTACTTAGCCACCGCCGAGGGCAGCAACGTCGGCCCGGAAACCTTGGAGCAGCTCCGCGACGAGGTCGTCAGGCTGGCCCGCGCCTGGAGAGCTCAGCCGCTGACGACCCTGCTCGGCGACCTGGTCGAGGCGCAGGACGTGGCGTTCCGGCTGCTGGAGGGTCGCCAGCGGCCGAGCCAGGCGCAGGGCCTGTACCTGCTGGCAGGGGTGACGTGCGGTCTGCTGGCGAACGCGAGCCACGACCTCGGCTATCCACACGCGGGGATGACGCAGGCGCGCACGGCGTACGTGTGCGCCGACAACGCCGGCCACGACGGGCTGCGCGCCTGGGTGCGCGCGGTCCAGTCCCTGATCGCGTACTGGCACGGCTGGCCGCACGAGGCCATCCGCTACGCCCAGCTCGGCGCCGACGCGGCGGCGGGCGCCACCGGCACCGCGGCGGTGTACCTGCCAGCGATGGCGGCGCGGGCGTACGCGTGCCTCGGTGACTCCGACGAGTCGCAGGCGGCGGTCGAGCGCGCGAAGGACGCCAGGGAGCGGGTCGTCCCCGACGAGCTCGACGAGTTCGGCGGGCTGCTGACGTTCGACCGGCCCAAGCAGCTGTACTACGCCGCCGACGCGACGGTGTGGCTGCCAGATCAGCAGGAGCGTGCCGAGCGTGAGGCGGCCGAGGCCGTGGACGTCTACGAGCACGCCGCCCAGGCCGAGCGGTCGTTCACCAACGAGGCTGTCTGCAGGGCCGACCTGGCGCTCGCGCGCGTGGGCCGCGGTGAGCTGGACGGCGTCCGCGCGGCGCTTGGACCGGTGCTGGACCTGCCTTCCGAGCGGCGGATCCACGCCGTCGTCACCAGCGCCCAGCGGGTGCACGTGGCGCTGCGCGACGCGCGCTACCGCGGGTCGGCGGCGGCGCGGGAGGTCCAGGAGGAGATCGAGGCGTTCTGCCAGGCCACCGCAGCGACCGCCCCGCCTCGCTGACCGCTGCGCTGCCGGCTTCAGTCAGTCGATTGTGAAGGATCCGCGCAGGATGTTGCGCGGATCCCTCACACAGGCAGTGTCAGGGCAGGGCGACTTGGACTCGGCCGTCGATGACGCGGACCTCGAACGTGGGGACCGCCACCGAAGGGTCGTCCAAACACTGGCCGGTGCGCAGGTCGAAGTTCTGTTTGTAGATGGGGGAGGCGACCTTGAGCCGGTCGCCTTTGGAGCCGACGATGCCGCGGGAGAGCACGAAGGCTTTGCTGAACGGGTCGTAGTTGGACAGCGCGAACAGCTCGTCGTCGGGGGCGACGCGGAAGACCGCGACCTGGCGGCGGCCGATGAGGGCGGCGACGCCGCGGTCGGGGACGATGTCGTCGAGGGCGCAGACGTCGACCCAGGTCCGCGAGCCGGTGCCGGTGCCTGCCATCGTTTCGGTCTGTGGCGTCAGCGCTCGGGCGCGGTTCCGGCGGCGAGCAGGGCGGGGTCGGGTTTCTCGTGAAGGTAGGCGGGTCGGTGCTGGCCGCGGTCGGGGACGAAGACGAGGTTGGGGTCGGGCTCGTCGGAGTTGACGAAGGTGCGGAAGCGCCGCATCCGTTCGGGGTTTTCGATGGTGGCTTTCCATTCGCACTCGTAGGTGGCGATGTGGCGGGCCATGTCGGCCTCCAGCTCGGCGGCGATGCCGAGGCTGTCGTCGATGATGACCCGGCGCAGGTGCTCGATGCCGCCTTCGAGTTTGTTGAACCAGACGGCGGTGCGCTCGAGGCGGTCGGCGGTGCGGATGTAGAACATGAAGAAGCGGTCGAGGTAGCGGATGACCGTGTCTTTGTCGAGGCCGGCGGCGAGCAGCACGGCGTGTTGGGGTTTGAAGCCGCCGTTGCCGCACACGTAGACGTTCCAGCCCTCTTCGGTGGCGATGACGCCGAAGTCTTTGCCTTGTGCCTCGGCGCATTCGCGGGTGCAGCCGGACACGGCGGCTTTGACCTTGTGGGGGGCGCGCAGGCCGCGGTAGCGCAGCTCCAGCTCGATGGCCAGGCCGACGGAGTCCTGCACGCCGTAGCGGCACCAGGTGGTGCCGACGCAGGACTTGACGGTGCGCAGGGCTTTGCCGTAGGCGTGGCCGGACTCCATGCCGACGTCCACGAGGCGCCGCCAGATGTGGGGGAGCTGGTCGACGCGGGCGCCGAACAGGTCGATGCGCTGCGCGCCGGTGATCTTGGTGTACAGGCCGAACTGTTTGGCGACCTCGCCGATGGTGATGAGCTGGTCGGGGGTGATCTCGCCGCCGGGCACCCGGGGGATCACCGAGTAGGTGCCGTCGCGTTGGAGGTTGGCGAGGAAGTGGTCGTTGGTGTCCTGGAGGGTCGCCTGCTCGCCGTCGAGGATGTAGCCGTTGCACATCGAGGCGAGCATCGAGGCCACCGCCGGCTTGCAGATCTCACAGCCCCGGCCGGTCCCGTAGCCGGCCACGACCTCGGAGAACGTGGCGATGCGGTGCACCCGGACGATGTCGAACAGCTCCTGGCGGGTGTAGGTGAAGTGCTCGCACAGGTGGTTGAGCACCTGTACGCCGGCCTTGCGCAGCTCGTGCTTGAGCAGCTCGGTGGCCAGGGGCACGCAGCCGCCGCACCCGGTGCCCGTCTTGGTGCACGCCTTGACGGCGGCGAAGTCGGTGCACCCGCCCTGGGCGATCGCGGCGCAGATCTCCCCCTTGGTGACGCTGTTGCACGAGCAGACCATGGCCCCCTCCGCGAGGCCGGCGACCCCCACCTGCGGCGGGCCGCCGCCTGTGCGGGCGGGGAAGATCAGCTCCTCGGGATGCTCAGGCGTGGGCATGTCGCCCCGGGCCATCTGCACGAGCGTGTCGTACATCGAGGCGTCGCCGACGAGGATCCCGCCCAGGACCGGGCGGATGGGCGGCGCGGACCTGCGTTTCGACGGGACCGGCGGGCCCACGACCAGGCGTTTGTAGACGTTGCTCACCGGGTCGGCGAACGTGATGGCCTCCGCGCCGGGCGTGGCGCCGAAGCCGTCGCCGAAGCTGGCCACGTCGATGCCCATGAGCTTGAGCTTGGTCGACATGTCGGCGCCGGTGAACGTGGCGTCGCCCCCGAGGATGCGGTCGGCGACCACCCGGGCCATCTGGTAGCCGGGTGACACCAGCCCGTAGATGCGCCCGCTGTAGAGGGCGCACTCGCCGAGCGCGTAGATGCGGGGGTCCGACGTGGCGCAGGCGTCGTCGATGACCACGGCGCCCCGCTCGCCCATCTGTAGCCCGGCCGCCCGGGCCAGCTCGTCGCGGGGGCGGATGCCGGCCGAGAACACCACCATGTCGGCGGGCAGGTCGTCGCCCTCCTTGAAGCGCATGCCGGTGACCCGGCCGTCCTCACCCGACAGGACCTCTGTGGTGCACATCGAGGTGTGCACGACCACGCCCAGCTCCTCGATGCGCCGGCGCAGGGCCTGGCCGCCGCCCTCGTCGACCTGGACGGGCATCAGGCGGGGGCAGAACTCCACCACATGGGTCTGCAGGCCCAGGTTGCGCAGGGCGTTGGCCGCCTCGAGGCCGAGCAGCCCGCCGCCCACCACCGCGCCCACCCGGCAGCCGGCGGCGTAATCACGGATCGCCTCCAAATCGTCGATGGTGCGGTAGACGAAGCATCCCGGCGCGTCCCGCCCGGGCACCGGCGGCACGAAGGGATACGAGCCGGTGGCGAGCACGAGGGTGTCGTAGGCGACCTGGACGCCCTTGGCCGAGGTCACCGTCCCCTGCTCCCGGTCGATGGCGACGACCGCGTCGCCGACATGGACCTTGAGCCCGACCTGGCGGAAGAAGCCAGGCGCCACCAGCGACAGCTCCTCGGCCGTGACGCCGGAGAAGAACGAGCTCAGGCCCACACGGTCGTACGCGAGCCGGGGCTCCTCGCAGAAGGTGACGACGTCCCACTCGGCCGTAGCCCCGCGCTCCACCAGAATCTCGAGGAGCTTGTGGCCGACCATGCCGTTGCCGACGACCACGAGCGTCCGACGGCCGTCATCTCCCAGCTCGAACTCCAGCATCGTCCCGCCATCTCCTCTAACGTCAGACGCGGCCCATGATCGCAGCAGACACTGCGGACGTTTCCTGCTATCGCGAGCCATGTTGAGGGCGTGTTACGGCTTCGTCATGCCGGACCTCTGAGGCTCTACGCTGCACAGTGCCGGCGTCGAGGGCTCAGCGGATGAGCCGAACGCGCACTGCAGGCCCGAGTTCGGCCCAGTACCGGTCGGCCGTGAGCGCCTCCAGACCGAGCCGGAGCGCGACGGCCAGACAGCAACGATCGCCCAGGGACAGGCTTCGCTGCGAGTCCACGCTGTGCATCAGCACTTGCAGGTAAGCGTCCTCGACCGTGAACGGCTCGATCCGGACGCCGAGCCGCTCGAGGTCCGACGCGAGTGACCGCCGCTCGACCCCTTCACGGCCGTAGCGGAAAAGCACCTCAGCCAGAGTGACGGTGGAGATGACGGCGCCAGCAAGCGCCGCCCCCACGACGTCCGCGCCGGGCTCGTCGCGTTCGAACGCGAGCACCGCCGAGGCGTCCAGCACGTAGCTACTCATCCCCGTGCTCGCGGCGAGCCTGCTGCCGGCGATCGGCGATCAGCTCTTCAACCATGCTGCGGCCAGGATCGACACCACGGGCTTCTGCCCGCATCCGGGCGACGATCGCCTCACGGGTCTCCAGGACCAAGCGACCGGGCTCCGCCCGGGCATGCAGCTCTATGCCATCTCCGAAGCCGAGCCGCTCACGAAGCGCCTTGGGGATCACGACTCGTCCCTGTGGGTCAAGCCTGAGAGTGTTGGCATCCATGAAGCCACTATGCCACTACTATCTTGAGCACACCATTTCCACGCACGCAGGGGGGTCGGGTACGGCCAGTTCGTGAGTATGCTCTGGCCAGGTCGATGCGGCCGTGCGCAGGACAGCGGAGCCTTGAGTGACGGAACCTGCAATCAGGCCACGCCCAGTGGTCGGCTGGGCGGAGCCCGACGACCTGCGCCTCGCCGAGGCGGTTAAGGCAGGCACGGGCACGGTTGGCCTGACGCGTCACCCGCTCGGCGTACCCTGCATGCATGGCACAGTTCGAGGGCTTGCTCGGTGCTCACGCGCTGCCCGTGCGGGATGATCCGCGAGGGCTCAATCCGTGACGATCGAGGACCGCCACGCCGAGCACCTCTCGGAAGGGGACCGCTCCATGGCGTCCGCGCTGCTGGCCGCGGTCGCTCGGGTCATCGACACGGCCGTCAGCCAGGTCGAGCAAGGCCATGGCCCGTCTGGGGGTGGATCGTAATGGCGGCGAGGAACGACCGGGCTGTGCGTCCCCGGGTCGTTTGGGAGGTGGTCGATGGCAAGGCCCGGTACAACGGCCGGACACTCGCCGAGTGGGTGCCGTTCGCGGTGGAGCGGATCGTCACGCGCTTCGCCCCGCTGCGGGTGATCCTGTTCGGCTCCGTCGCGAGGGGCGACGACGGTCCCGACAGCGACATCGACCTTCTCGTCGTGCTCCCCGAGATCAAAGGCCGTCGGCACGACGCGGCCGTCGCGATCCTGCGCGCCCTGCGTGACTTTCCCGCGCCTGTGGACGTCATGGTCACCGACCATCGGCGCGTCGGGGAGACCGGCGATCTGCCGGGCGCGCTCCGTGTGGCACTGCGAGAAGGGCGGGTGGTGCATGAGCGAGCAGCCTGAGACGCTCGCCGACCGGATTCGTCAGTGGCTGCGGTGGGCCAGGAAGACCTTGTGCTCGCAGAGCGCACAGCTGCCGATCCCGCGGTTGTTCCCCGAGGAGCGTGCGTCTGGGCGCAGCAGGCAGCGGAGAAAAGCCTCAAGGCGCTCATGTCGCGCAGGGGATCGATCCACCCAAGACGCATAACTTGCTCTACCTCGAACGACTCGCTCCCGAGTCGGTCGGCGAAGAACTCACCGAGCTTGACCTCGAAAGTCTGACCCGCTGGGCGATCGAGGGTCGCTACCCCGATGACCTGGACGAGGCCACGGCCAGCGATGCCGAGGCAGCGCTGGCCACTGCGGCGGCCGTCCTTCATCTCGTCGAGGCAGCGATCCGTCGCAGTAGTCAGGAGGGAGCCTGACTGACGGCGACCGCGAACCCGGACGATGTCGACTGGCTGCTCGTCTGTCGAAGCCACTCGACACGCTTCGCGCGTGTTTGAGAAGTATTCCGGGCTGCGGTTCTCAAACACGTTTTGAGGAGTCGTCCTACTGGCGTGGGGTCGCGTACTCGGTCCTCGGCCAGTCCCTGCACTGGCGAGGCAAGACCACGGACGCAGTCGCCGCGCTCGAGGACGCGGTCCCTCTCGCCCGGACCGGGGGCCACGCCCACACGGAGGCGTCCTCGCTCGGCCACCTCGCCGCCGTCCACGCCGAACGCGGGGATCTGTCCTTGGCCGGCGAGCTGGCCGACCAGGCGGTCAGCTTGGGCGAGGGCGCCGGCGGCGCCGAGCACTGGGCCGGTGGGATGCCGCTGATCGTCCGCGGGCAGGCGCATGCGCGGAGCGGCGCGAGGCCCGCCGGCTGGCGCAGTCGTGCCCGGAGCCGGGCATCCTCACCGGCATACTCGACGAGGCCGAGCGCCGCCGCCCAGCACGTGTCGAGGAACACCGTCAAGACCCAAAGCCGCTCTCTCTGCCGCAAGCTCGACGTGACCTCCCGTGCCCAGGCCGTGGACCGCGCCCGAGAGCTGCACCTGTGGTAGGCCCGAGGGGCCGAACAGAGAGCGCCGACTGCCCGCGGTTGCACGGGCTCATGCTACCATTCGTGCCATGGCTCGTGTGCGAATCTCGACTACGGTGGATGCGCAGCGCTGGGCTGCGGCCCGGCGTTTGCTCGGCACCTCGAACAGCCAGATCGTCGACCGGGCCTTGGCCGTGCTGATCGAACAGCTGGAGGCGGAGCAGGAGCGTGCCGCCCTCGCGGCGCTGCCTTACGAGGATGACGCCGACCTTGCCTGGGAGGCGCCCGAAGGTCCTGATCTCCCCTACGACGGCGAGGTGCCCGCTGACGTGCTACGCCTTGCCGAGCAGCGGCGGCGGCATCTGCGCGGGCAGTGAACAGCCTCGGGCACGCGCAGGTGTGGTGGGCCGACCTGGACGAGGTCCGCCCCGTGGTGGTGCTCACCCGGGCACGGGTCGCGCCTCGGTTGCAGCGAGTCCTCGTCGCACCCATCACCACGACGGCCAGGGGCCTGGCCACGGAGGTGCCCATGGGCGGACGCGAAGGTGTCCGCGACGGCTCCGTCGCCAGCCTCGACAACGTCCAACTCGTGCCGGTCGCCTGCCTGCTCCGGCGAGCGGGGCGTATCGCCCCCGACCGGTGGCACGAGTTCTGCGCCGCGATGGCCCAGGTGATGGCCTGCTGACTGTTCTTCGCGCATGCGCCGGCTCAAACCTCCGGCCCGCCGCCTGAGCGCTTCATGCTCACGTCGGCGGACGTTGACCTGGAGGCTCTTGAAACACGAGAGGATGGGTGGGGCGGCACAGAGGCGAAGCGCTCCTGCAGCAGCGGGTGGATGAGTTGGTCGGGGTCCGGACCCCCGGGCCGCTTGCCTGGTTCCGGGACCAGAGGCACATTGCCGAAGGCTGTCACGCTATCGTCGCGGGCAGACGCTCGAGCGGCCCGGCAGCCTGGACGAGGCCGTGGCCGTGACCAGGCGTGGGGTCCGGCGCGCGCGCCGCGGCGTCCACGTGGACACCGCGGCGCTCTTTGGGCGAGGAGCTGACCGGCCGTGAGCTGGCCGTGCTCCGCTTGCTCCTGCCAGCTGTCGCTGACCGAGATCGCGGCGGCGCAGTACGTGTCGAGGAGCACCGTGAAAACCCAAAGCCGTTCTCTCTACCGCAAGCTCGACGTGGCCTCCCGCGCCCAAGCCGTCCTCCGCGTCCAAGAGTTGCGCCTGTTGTAGCCGCTAGCCCCCTGAAGGCTCGTCGTGATCTGGGGGTTGACGACGCTTGCCACCTCGGCGATCAGGTCGACCAGGCTGTCAGGGTGGGGAAAGAGCTTGGTGAGCTTGGGGTGGGCCAGCACGCGGCGCAGCTCGTCGAGCAGGGCCGGGCTGGTGATCAGCAGAAAGCGTCCCGCGACCGCGTCATCGACCACGCGCCCGTTCGGCGACGCGCCGCCCCACTTTGCAGAGCGCAGGCGCCGTTGCAGCCGAGGGCGTCGCCCAGCCGACCTGTCGCAGCTTCGGCGTACGCTGCACGTATGGCACGACTCAAGGACCGGACTGGCGCGGTCGCACCGCCCTCCCCCCGCGATAGGGGATCGAAGCGCCGCGGCTTGCGACCCTTTGCAGGTGATCGTGTTCGGCTCGCTCCTTTCCATCCTCGGACACCCACTTTCCTCCACATCCGAAGGAAAGCGGCGCCCGAGCCGCCGCCACGCCCGATCGAGCAGCGGTTTTCCTGCGAGTACGGAGGAAAACTGCAGCTCGCGGGACTGCCGCGCCCACCGGTGAGGGAAACGAGATACTGGGCATGACCGGCTCCTTTGTGTCGGTGGCTCCTTGCACGCCATCGTGGATGAGCGCCGTCGGGCGTAGAGGTGGGTGGGCATGAGCGTGACCAGGGAGGTCAGGGCAGCGCTCGACGCGGTGGTTCCGCAGCACGCCACAGCGCTCGTCGCGGTGTCGGGTGGTCCCGACTCCACCGCGCTCCTGTACCTCGTCGCCGAGGCCCGCCCCGATCTCGAGCTCGCCGTCGGGCACGTCCGCCACGGGCTGCGCGACGACGCCCAGGACGCCGAGGTCGCGGCCGGGCACGCCGCCGCCCTGGGGGTGCCGTTCTGCGAGCGGAAGGTCACGGTGGACCGCCACGCCCCCGAAGGCCTGGAGGCCGCCGCCCGCGCCGTCCGCTACGAGGCGCTCGCGGCCATGGCGCGCGGGGCCGGGGCGGCCTGGCTCCTGGTCGGCCACACCGCCGACGACCAGGCCGAGACCGTGCTGCTCAACATCGCCCGCGGCAGCGGCGTCCGGGGCTTGAGCGGGATGCCGCCGGTCCGCGACCTCGGCGGCGTGGTGGTGGTCCGGCCGCTGCTGCAGCTGGAGCGCACGCGGGCCCGTGCCCTGGTGGCCGAGCGGGGCTTGCGCACCGTGGCCGACCCGACGAACGCCGACGTCGAGCGACGACGCGCCCGCGCTCGGCACGAGACGCTGCCGCGTCTCGCAGCGCTGACCGGGCACCCGGAGGGTACCCAGGGGCTGGTTCGGGCGCTCGTGCGCCTCGCAGCGCTTGCCCGCGACGACGCCGACGCGCTCGACGCGCTCGCCGAGGCGGAGGCCCGGCGGCTCGTCGTGTTTTGGGGTCCAGTCCAGGCGGTGCCCACTCGCGCGCTCGCGGCACTGCCGCGCGCGCTGGCCGGACGCGTCGTGCGCCGGATGCTTGCCGGGGCGCGGGTTCCCCGCACAGACAAGGCGCGCGCCGCGCGCCGCGCCGACTTCGACGGTCTGGACGCGGAGTCGATCTGGGCGGTGCTCGCCCTCCGGCCCGGCGAGGCGCTCCACGTGCCGGGCGGGGTCTGGGTCACCGCGGGCGGCGGTTGGCTCGCCGCAGCGCCCCCGGGCCTGGAGGACCTTCCCGAGCGGCCTGTGGCCTCACCCGGCGCAACCCCGATCCCCGAGCTCGGCGCGGTGCTGCTCGTCGGTGCGACCGTGGAGACCGCTGACGCTCAGGAGACCGGCGACCGGGGCCTGCTGCCGCCAGGCTCGACCGGACCGTCCTGCGCCACGGTCCCTCGCAGCACCCAGCTTGTCGTGCGGGCGCGGCGCCCGGGGGACCGGGTGGGTGCGCGCAGGCTCGCCGACCTGCTCAGCGTTGTGCCGCGCGCCGCGCGTCCACTGGTGCCCGTGGTGGCGAGCGGTACCGAGGTGCTCTGGGTGCCAGGGATCGCGGCGGCCGAAGGCACAGGCGTCCCGATGCGGCTCGCACCCCTCGATCTCGCGCCGATCGATTAAGGTTCGGCCGATGGATGTGCCCGCAACGGGCCTCGGGACCGTGCACCCCGACATCGAGCGCGTGCTCATCGAGGCCGACGCGATCCAGCAGCGCCTGCGTGAGCTTGCCGCCCAGATCGACGGTGACTACGCAGGCCGGCAGGTTCTGCTTGTCGGGGTGCTGAAGGGCGCGTTCGTGCTCATGGCCGACCTCGCCCGTTGCCTCGAGGTCCCCGCCGAGGTCGATTTCATAGCGATCTCGAGCTACGGCTCATCGACGCAGACGTCGGGCGTGGTGCGGATCCTCAAGGATCTCGACCGCGACATCGCGGGCAAGGAGGTGCTCGTCGTCGAGGACATCGTCGACTCCGGGCTCACGCTCAATTACCTCCTGCGCAACCTGCGCGCGCGCGGCCCGGCATCGCTGGAGGTCCTCGCCCTGCTCTGTAAGCCCGACCAGAAGCGCGTGGAGATCCCGATTCGCTATCATGGCTTCGCGGTGCCGAACGTTTTCGTGGTGGGGTACGGCCTGGACTACGCCGAGCGCTACCGGAACCTGCCCTACGTCGGCACTTTGAAGCCCGAGGTCTATGCGCTCGCGGGAGCAGTCTCACGCCAACGCCCAGTGCTACAGTGACCCGGTATCGCAGCGGTGGGCAGAAGGAGCACGTTTCTCGTGGAGTCAAGACCGCTGCCCGTTCCTCGAGGGACTGAATGAAACTCCAACGGTTGCTGCGCGGCCCGTTCATCTGGATCACCGTGCTGCTCATCGTGGCGGTGGTGACGCTGTCGAGCTTCGCCAGGGCGGGCGGCCCGAAGGACGTCCCCTACAGCCAGTTCGTCGACCGCCTGAAGGCGGACCAGGTCGCCACAGTCACCGACTACACGCAGGACCATCGGCTGGAGGGCGAGTTCACCGACAAGACCTCGTACCGGGTCAACTACAACCCTGACCTCAACGGCCAGCAGCTCTCCACGCTGCTCAGCAAGGCGAAGCTCAAGCCCTACAAGGTCGACAACCAGCCACGCAACCTGCTGCTCTCCCTGCTCTTCCAGTTCCTTCCAATCATCCTCATCTTTGCGCTGTTCCTCTTCTTCATGAGCCAGATGCAGGGCGGCGGGAACCGGGTGATGAGCTTCGGCAAGTCCCGGGCGAAGGTCGTGTCGAAGGACCAGCCGAAGGTGACGTTCGCCGATGTCGCCGGCGTGGACGAAGCCGTCGAAGAGCTGCGCGAGATCAAGGAGTTCCTGGAGAGCCCGTCCAAGTTCCAGGCGATCGGGGCAAAGATTCCCAAGGGGGTGCTGCTGTTCGGCCCGCCCGGCACCGGCAAGACGCTCCTTGCCCGCGCCGTGGCCGGTGAGGCCGGCGTGCCGTTCTTCTCGATCTCGGGCTCCGACTTCGTCGAGATGTTCGTCGGCGTCGGCGCGAGCCGGGTCCGGGACCTGTTCGAGCAGGCGAAGTCCAGCGCCCCGGCGATCATCTTCATGGACGAGATCGACGCGGTGGGCCGCCACCGTGGCGCCGGCATGGGCGGTGGCCACGACGAGCGCGAGCAGACGCTCAACCAGCTGCTCGTCGAGATGGACGGGTTCGACATGAAGACCGGCGTGATCCTCGTCGCCGCGACGAACCGCCCGGACATCCTCGACCCGGCGCTGCTCCGCCCTGGCCGCTTCGACCGGCAGATCGTCGTCGATCGGCCGGACCTCACCGGCCGGCAGGCGATCCTCAAGGTCCACAGCCGAGGGAAGCCGCTCGGCCCCGACGCGGACCTTGACGTGATCGCCCGGCGCACGCCCGGGTTCACCGGCGCGGACCTTGCGAACCTCGTCAACGAGGCCGCGCTGCTGTCGGCCCGGAAGAACTGCAACGACATCTCGATGCAAGCGCTCGAGGACGCCATCGACCGGGTGATCGCCGGGCCGGAGCGCAAGACCCGGCTGATGGGCGAGAAGGAGAAGCGCGTCATCGCGTACCACGAGGGCGGGCACACGATCGTCGGCCACGCGCTCCCGCATGCCGACCCGGTTCACAAGGTTTCGATCATCCCGCGGGGTCGGGCGCTCGGCTGGACGCTGACCCTGCCGACCGAGGACAAGTACCTCGTGTCGCGCGGTGAGCTGATCGACCAACTCGCGATGATGCTCGGTGGCCGGGTCGCCGAGGAGCTCACGATCGGCGACTTCACGACCGGCGCGTCCGACGACATCTCCCGCGCCACCGCCACCGCCCGCGACATGGTCACCCAGTACGGCATGAGCGGGCGGCTCGGCCCCATGACCTTCGGCGAGAAGGAGTCGCAGCCGTTCCTCGGCCGCGACTTCGGTCATCAGCCGGACTACTCGGAGGAGGTCGCGGTCGAGATCGACCGCGAGGTGCGGGCGCTCATCGACCAGGCACACGACGAGGCGCTGGAGATCCTCGTCGCCAACCGGGACGTCCTCGAGGAGCTCTCTGACGCGCTCCTGCAGAAGGAGACCGTCGAGAAGGACGAGCTCGCGGCCGTCCTCGCCAAGGTCAGCCCGCGTCCGTCCCGCAAGATCCAGCCGTTGATGAACGGCGGGAGCGCGATGTCGAGCGGCCAGACCGTCGTCGGAAAGCTCCGGCGGGTCCAGGATCCCGCGGCGGCCAGCCTTGCTCCCCGTGGCCGGTCCCCGAGGGGCACCACGAGGGCACCGCTCGAGGAGTAGATGACCGTCGCCGACGCCAACGAGCGGGTCCAGGTTCTGACGGGAGCAACACCTTCACGCACGTTCGATCACGACAAGATCTGCGAAGGCGTGCGGATGCTGCTCCAAGGCATCGGGATCGATCCCGAGGAGCGGCGCGTGGCCGGCACCCCCGACCGGGTCGCGCGGATGTTCGACGAGATCTTCGCGGGGCTGCTCGTCGATCCCGATGACGTGCTCGACGTCATGTTCGAGGAGGGCCACGACGAGATCGTCGTCGTCCGTGACATCCCTTTCGCTTCGATCTGTGAGCACCACCTGGTGCCGTTCGTCGGCCGTGCGCACGTCGGGTATCTGCCGAACACCGCTGGCCAGGTGACCGGCATCTCAAAGCTCGCCCGCTTGGTCGACATCGTCGCGAAGCAGCCGAGCCTGCAGGAGCGGATCACCACGACCGTGGCGGACGTGTTGGAGAAGGTCCTGTCACCGCGCGGCGTGATCGTGATCATCGAGGCCGAGCACCTCTGCATGACCATGCGTGGAGTCCGCAAGCCGGGCGCGATCACCGTGACGAGCGCGGTCCGCGGGCTGATGCGCGACGACCCCCGCACCCGGGCGGAGGTCATGGGTCACATCTACGGTCACCGAGGGGCCGGTGCGGGGGTAGCCTGAGGCTGGGCCGACGCAAGAGGGGGAAGGGATGAGTCGGATGGGGTCAGGTTGACCATGAGCCTCGTGCCGATCGTGCGTGTGGAGGAGGCCGGTCTCGGCATGCAGGCCCACGTCCGGCTCGTCGTGAGCCGGGTCAGCGACCTGCGCCGTCTGCGGGCCGCATGGGCCTCGTCTGGAGCGGCGCTGGAGTGGATCGGCGATCGGCTGCACGCGACGACCACTGTCGATGCGCTCGCGCGCGCTGCTGGCCGCTCACTGGGCGCGGAGGAGGCCGCCTCGCTGGAGCGCATCCTCCGTGAGGCGATCACCGCCTGGATCGGGCCCGCGCCCCCGCTGCGCTGTGCGGGCGTGCGGCTGGAGACCGGTCTCCGCCCGCTCGTCGTCGGCGTCGTGAACGTCACCCCAGACTCGTTCGCCGACGGCGGGAGGATCTACCCCGAGTCGCACCCAGAGGCCGCGATCACGCACGGGCTGCGGCTGCTCGACGAGGGCGCCGACGTGCTCGACGTCGGCGGTGAGTCGACCCGCCCCGGCTCCCGGCCGGTTGGCGAGGACGAGGAGCTGCGCCGGGTGATCCCGGTCGTCGAGGGCCTGGCCGACGCCGGCGCGACGTGCAGCATCGACACACGGAAGCCGGGGGTCGCCCTCGCCGCGCTGCAGGCGGGCGCGGTGATCGTGAACGACGTCTCGGGGGCGGCCGACGAGCGGCTGCTCGAGGTTGCTGCTGCGGCCGGGGCGGGCTACGTGCTCATGCACACGCGCGGCATGCCCGACCAGATGCAGCGGCTCGCGAGCTACTCCGACGTCGTCGCCGAGGTCTACGAGTTTCTCAGCGACGGGCTCGCGCGGTGCGTCGAGGCGGGCATCCTCCCCGAGAGAATCCTCATCGACCCGGGCCTCGGCTTCGCGAAGACCCCCGAGCACAACCTCGCGCTGCTCCGCAGCCTTCGCCAGTTCCGCGGCCTCGGCCGGCCGGTGCTCGTCGGAGCCTCCCGCAAGAGCTTCCTCGGCCCCCCTTTGGGCGGCGGTCCGGAGCCGTGCGACCGCTTAGAGGGCAGCCTCGCCTGCGCGACCGCGGCAGTGCTCGCTGGTGCCGCCGGGATCCGCGTGCACGACGTCGCCGCTACGGTGCGCGTGGCCCGCGTGGCCCGCGCGCTCGCCACCGGCCGCCTGGACTGGCCGGAGTCCCATGCTCAGATCCGCTCGAACCAGGCGACCGGCGCATAGCCGGATGGCGATGGCCTGACATGAACGAGACGAGAGTCGCGGCCTAGAGGCGGCCAACGCCGAGTTCTCTTCAGCGTTCGAGGCGCTTGAGCCTGGAGCAGATGGAGGCGGCGTGGGACCACGCCGATAACGTTGTGGGTGCATCCACCCGCTCAACCTGGTGCTCCACGGCTGGGCTGCGGTGCGCCGGTCATGGGCGCGATCTTCGCCAACGATGCTCATGCAGTTCATTGTGACCGGTGTCGATGCTGGTCTTCGGTGCCGTGGGCATGGCGCTTCGCACCGAGAACGTCCTGTCCTCCGGCGAGGGCATGGAGTTGGGCACGGGTGGGGCCGTGGCCACGAACGTCTTCGCCTGGGGGACGGCACCTGGCGGATGATCGGCCACCACGCCCCCCTTCATGCGCGAGGCCCCACCCCGACTGACGCAGGAGAGAGCCCACGGCTATCCTCCGGCTGGTGGGGCTTTGAATTTTGCGCTCCCCTCGACACCGTGCCGGTTTGCCCATCAGCCTGTTCAACGGCAGTGCGACCGCTGCGGCCTGTGCCGCCCGTGCCCACACGGAAAACTATGCTCCGGCCTGTGGATCGGATCGAGATCAAGGGGTTGCGGGTGTTCGGGCGGCATGGGGTGGCCGAGCGGGAGCGGCGGGAGGGGCAGACGTTCGTCGTCGATGTGACGTTGGAGCTGGACCT
>JBOGEB010000079.1:0-17307 GCA_050743125.1 Egibacteraceae bacterium | reverse complement strand
AGGGCGCTCATGTGTAGGATCGCGGCCGTATATGGCCACGATCCTCCACACGCTCGTGGCGTGACCGGCTCCACGCCCGTCCTCATCATCGAGGACCACGAGCTGCTCGCGCAGAGCCTGGAGCTGGCCCTGCGCGCGCAAGGTATGGCCGCGCAGCGGGTTGGCGGGCTGGGCCAGTCCGAGGTGCTCTCCACCGCCGCCGCGCTCCAACCGGGGCTCGTGCTGCTCGACCTCGACCTCGGCGGGCAGAAGTCGGGCCTGCAGTTGATCGAGCCCCTCCGCGCGGGCGGCTCGGTCGTGCTCATGCTGACCGGCGTCACCGACCGGGTCCGCCTGGCCGAGTGCATCGAGGCCGGGGCGATCGGGATCGTCCGGAAGCACCAACCGCTCGACCAGCTCGTCGAGGCCATCGCCGAGGCGGCGGACGGGCGCCCGCCCCTGACCCTCGCCCAGCGTGACGAGCTGCTCGCCGAGCTGCGCCTTCACCGGGCCGACAGGCAACGCCGCCTCGCCCCCTTCGAGCGTCTCACCAGCACCGAGCAGGCCGTGCTCGCCGCCCTGGTCGAGGGCCGCACGGCGGAGGCGATCGCCGCGGGCCGATACGTGTCGATCGCCACCGTGCGGAGCCAGATCCGCAGCATCCTCCGCCAGCTCGGCGTCAACTCCCAGCTAGAGGCCGTCGCCGCCGCCCGCCGCGCAGGCTGGTCCGGGCCTGGGGAGAACGCCCGCTGACCCGCGCAGGCTGACGCCAGGCACCTTGGCAATTCGTCAGTTTGACAATTTGCCTGGTAGACGGTCGCCGTGAAGACCACAGTGATGAGCAAGACCGGGCGCCTGACCGTGCCGGCAGAGGCGCGTCGGGAGCTTGGCCTGGACGACGAGACCGAGTTCGAGGTGGAGGTCGACGAGGAGCGGGACGCGTTGGTCCTGCGGCCCGTCGTCGTGCTGCGCCGGGAGGACGCCTCGGCGTACACCCCGGAGCACCGCGAGCTGCTGCGCAAAGCACACGACGACTCGCGTGAGAGCCGGGTGCGAGTGCTCAGCGAGCAGGAGCTCCTCGACCTCGTCGAGTAGTCCATGGCCGACGACTACAAGTACGAGGCGCTGGACTTCACCGGCACCTTCTTGTCACGTCCAAGGACTCCTCGGCTGCGGACCGAAAGGCGTTCATCAAGGCACTGCGCCTTGTGGCCAGGGATTTCGCCCCACCACCCGACGCCCGACTGTGCGCAGCGCCGAGCCGCCCCGCGCTGCTGACCTGACCGAACACGACCCAAGCGGCCACGTAGGCCGACTGCGAACTCGCTAACGCGGCCTGCTTCACGGCTTCCGGGCGAATTCATCAATGTTGAGGATGCCCCCGAATGGGGGGTGTCGGCATCCTTATCTCGTACGGGACAGCGGGCTCGAAAGAGAGCGCGTCCCGGCCAGCGGGCAATCCCCGGTGCCGGCCGCAAGCCGGCACCGGGAGCCACCTACACCTAAAAGGAGTTATGGCATGCAGACACCTCGGAAGCGGACGGCGCTCCTCGCGTCGATCGCCGTCGGCGCCGTTGCCACGATGGGCCTCGGCTTCGCGCTATGGACGGACCAGCTCAACGTCGATGCCACGGTAGGCACCGGCAACCTGAATGTGGAGTTCGCCGAAGTGGCCGCCGACAAGTGCGACCCGACCACCGTTGATCGTGATGGGAGCACCAAAGGCATCGAGGTCACGGTGGAGGACGCCGTTCCGGGCTTCACCTGCGTGATCACGGCCGACATCCGCAACACCGGAACGGTCGACGCCAAGGTGACCGCAATCAACCCGACCGGGACCCCTGTCGCTGAGATCACGCTCAGGCCGAGCGGCATCGGCAAGGAAGACGTCATCGCCAAGGACGCAAGCAAGGCCGTGACCTTCACGCTCGAAGTCGGCGACGACGTGGCAGAGGACGTTCCTGCCAGCAAGATCGGCGCGTCGATCGACTTCGCGAACGACACCCCATAGGTGTGGAGCCCGCGGTGCGGCGGGACCGCATGCGGTCCCGCCGCCCCACAAGCGGAAGAGAAGGAGGAGCCATGCGCACCTTGGGTGCACGACCGGCGCTGCTGGCGTCCCTGGTCGTCGGCGTGGTGGCGACGATGGGCCTGGGGTTCGCGCTGTGGTCGGATCAGCTCAACGTCGGCGCCACGGTGGACACCGGCAACCTGAAGGTGGAGTTAGACGCGGGTGCCAGAGAGGTCGCCGACAACACGACGGACAACGCGAGCTGCGTCGCCGAGAACGTCGGCAACGAAGCGAGGGTCACGTTCACAGACGCCTTCCCCGGCTACAGCTGCAACGTCACCACGTTCGTGGGGAACGTCGGGACGGTCGACGCCGTGCTGAAGTCCGCTACTCCCAGCGGCACCCCCACCATCGACGGAGCACAGTTCGACATCAAGCGGCTGTCGCCTCCCAAGGGCGCGGCCGACCGCGAGCTGTATCCGGACGGCGACATCCCCAAGGCCGGTCCTGCCTGGCGGGTGACGTTCCAGTCCAACGACAACACCACCGAGTACCGCACCGGAGTTCACGCCTATCACCTGACGTTCTCAGCAGTCTTCGAGAACGCCGCGCCGACGCCATAGAGAACACCCGCGGCCGCCCGGAGGAACATCGCATGGACATCCCCGCTGTCCCCACCAGAGCACTGCCCACCGCAGCCGCAGCCGTCGCCGCTGTCACGCTCGCCGCCTGGCTCGCACCGCTCGTGCTGCCGACAGGCTTGCCGTCGGCGGTCGGCATCCTCGGCGTCGACCCGCTGCGCTGGCTGGCCCCGGCCGCCGTCGCGGCGTGGCTCGTGCGCGGTCACCGCCGGCTTCTGCTCGCCGACGGCACGCGGTGGGCGCCGACCGCCGCCTGCGTCGGCGTCGCGCAGGTCGCCGTGCTCGTCATCGCGGGCCTGGTCTTCGGCATGGGCCGCTCGCCGTGGAGCCACTCGGCGGTCGGGCTGCTCACGATCGCGTGGACCACGCCGCTGATGCTGGTGGGCGCCGAGGTCACCCGCGCTTACCTCGCCAGGACGCTGCGCGGCCCGGCGGCCACCGCTGTCCCATGGGGGCTCCTGCTCGTCGTCGGCCTGTCCCTGGCCGCGCCGACCCAGTTCGCGGACCCCGCCAACGGGATCCGCTACCTCGGCGAGGTCGTGCTGCCCGCCGCTGGCGCCGGCCTGCTCGCCACCGTCCTCGCCCAGCGTGGCGGCGCCGGGGCCGCGCTGGCCTACGTCGGCCCGCTGGCCGCCTTTGAGCGGCTGTCGCCGATCCTGCCCGACCTGCCGTGGGCCGTCACCGCGCTGGTCGGCATGCTCGTGCCGATCCTCGGCCTTCACCTGCTCGACACCACCGCCGAAACGGAGCGCGCCGTATCCCGTGACCAGCAGCGGCGGTCCTCTGACGTGCCCTACCTCGTCACCGCCATCCTCGCCGGGGCGATCATCGCGCTGAACACCGGCGCGCTTGGCGTCACTCCGGCGGTGATCCACGGCATCAGCATGGAGCCGACCATGCACGAGGGCGACATCGTCCTGGCTCGTCGGGTCGCGTCCGAGTCGCTGACCGTCGGCGACGTGGTGAGCTTCCACCAGCGGGGGCGCACGGTGGTCCACCGCATCGCACGGATCGACGCCACGGGCGGATCGCCCGTGCTCACGACGCTCGGGGACAACAACGAGGCCCCCGACTCACCCGTCCCCGCCGAGACGCTCGTCGGCCGGGTCGTCATGCACCTGCCCGGCGTCGGACAGCCCATCCTGTGGGTGCAACGTGCCATGGCCGCGGTGCTGTGATGACCGACCGCGCCAACCTCCCCCGCCCACCAGCCCTTAGCGGAAAGGAGCACCAGTGACCGCCAACACTCACCAGCGCCGGCTCGCTCCGGTCGTGCTCGCCGTCGTGCTGCTGCCGGCGACGATGCCGGTTGCCAGCGCCAGCTTCACGCGGCGGCTGGGCGTCGCGGCGGGCGTGGCCGTCGCACCGGCAGAGAAGACCCCTCGCCCGCCGGCCACGCAGGCGGTCGGTGACCTGCCGACGGGCTTGCCGGAGGGTCCCACGGAGCCCGTGATCGAGCCACAGCCAACCGGGCCGACCGGCGCCGCTCCAACCGGGCACACCGGCGCCGCTCCAGCCGACGGGCCGCCATCAAGCGCGCCGCAGAAGGCGCCGGGATCCGGCAACCACGGCAACCACGGCGGACGCGGCAACCACGGCAACCACGGCAACCACGCCGACCACGGCGGCCAAGGCGGCCAAGGCAAGGACCCTCACGAGCCCTGCCCCGCGACTGGCTGCGCGCCAGGAGGCGGGGCTCCTCCTCCGGCCGGCGGCGCCCCCGACACGGGCGCCGCAGCAGTGGCTCCGCCGCTCCCTGCCATCGACCCGTACCTCGACGCCGCGGCGACCGCCGCTCAGCTCGAGGGTCACCGGACCCCCAAGGCGCCCAAGAGCGCTGGCGCCGAGCCGGTCGACCCATCAGCGGCACCGGCAGAAGGCGCCTGACAAGCGGGGGGTCGGCGGTGGGGCGACCGAGGCCGACGCGGACGGGGCGGGCACGAATGGCGAGGACCGCACCTCAAAGCCGTGGCTGGCCTGGAGTTGCGCTGGGGAACGGGCCGGTGACGCAGGGAGAGCTGCGGGTCGACCCTGCGTGGGGCTAGCCCGGGCGCGCTATTTCAAACCGCCAACACTTTGCCCGTAACTCCGGATGTCCGACAGACGCCTTCAGGGGGGACACCCCATCAGGGGACACGAGTATCCCCCGTGCTTGACCCCCGTCCAAGGCGGAACGGCCATGATGACCCACGCCAACGTGAGCAGCCGTGAGCAGTCACACCCAGGCTCGGTCGAAATGCGGTGGTTGATCGCCGGGGGCCTGCTGTTGCTCGCGCTGTTCCTGCTGCTGTTCGCTCCGGTGGTAGGCGTGCGGCAAGGTGAGGCCCTCGGACGGTGGCTGCGCGATCCCCTGCAGGAGCTGACGGCCAGCCTCGCGGCCGTCGTTGCGGTGCTGTGCCTGCTGCGGTGGCGCGTCGCCGGCGACGCCCAGGCGTTGCGCATCGGCCTGGCGATGGCGCTGTACGGCGTCACGGGCGGGGCCACGGCGGGTATGCTCGCCGCCCTGCAGCCCGTCAGCCGTCTGGCCGTGATCGCGCTGCTCGGCTACGGGCTGCTCGCGCCGTTGGTCAAGACCCGATCGGACGCGGCTCAGGCCGTGCTCGTCACGCTGGTGACGTCGGTCGCGCTCACCACGCTGCCGCACGGATCGCGAGTTCCCGGCCTCGGGGGAGCGCTGCCCGCGGCCCTGCTCCTGGGTCTCGGCGCCGCGTACGTCACCGCGGGCGTCCGGGAGGGACGGCAACTGTTCGCCTGGACCGGAGTCGTGGTCGCCGGCCTCGCGCTCACCGAGCTTCGGATGGCCGTTCCCCCGCTGGCCGACTCGGCGTCCTCGCTCGACGCGCTGTGCCCGGCGGCGCTGCTGCTGGGCGTGCTCGCAAGCTACCGTGACGTCCAGCAGGCGTTCGCCGCCCAGCGCCGTCGGATGCTTGCCTCCCAGGCCACCGCCCTCGAGGCTGAGGCCCTGGCCCGCGATCTGCGTGCGGCGCAGGAGGAGCGCGCCCACGAGGCGTCCTCGGCGCTGCTGGCGATCGAGAGCGCCACAGGAACGCTCGAGCGTTACCGCGACCTCCTCGACGGCGACACCCGCGAGGCGCTGGCCGCAGCCCTGCAAGCCGAGATCACCCGGCTGCGCACGCTCCTCGACCACGTCCCGACGGCCCAGCGTCCCACCTCGTTCGATCTCGCCGAGGCGCTCGCCCCCGTGGTCATCTGCGCGAACGCCAGCGGCATGCGCGTGGGCTGCGCCATCGCGTCCGACCTTCGTGGCTGGGGCAACGCCGCGCACACCGCGCAGGTCGTGCAGCAACTGCTCGTCAACGCGGACCGCCACGCGCCGGGGTCCCCAGTCGCGATCAGCGCCGAGCGTGACGGTGACCGCGTCGTCGTCCGCGTGGCCGACCACGGCCCGGGCGTCGCGCCACACCTCCGCGAGCGGATCTTCGAGCGCGGCCACCGCAGCGCCGCCTCCGCCCAGGCCGGCGGCCACGGCTTCGGTCTGGCCATCGCCCGCCAACTCATGGACGGCCAAGGCGGCGCGCTGTGGTACGAGGACCGCCCCGGTGGCGGCGCCTGCTTCACGCTGCGTCTGCCCGCCGAAAGAACAGCGCCTTGAGCGAGCCGCGCTTTCATCAATATTGGGGATGACCATATCCCCCTTACAGGGGATCATCGATCTCGACAAGAGGACTACGCGGGGCAGATGGCCCAGAGAGAGAACGTGTCAACGCTCGGGACGTTCGCCGCGGCGGGCGAGCCGATCGTCGCCATACCAACAAGTGCGGGCCGGCGACGGTCCCGAGCGCGGGACTCGGGACCGTCGCCGTACTCAATCTCCGCCCATGCCACCCGGGCGGGCCAGTACCGACGGGATGCGTCCTGGACCGGGAGCTCGCGGGGGGCTTCCGGACCGGCCAGCTCATCCTCGTCGGCGGCCCGCCCGGTGTCGGCAAGCTCCAGATGGCTCGGGAATGGCGACGGATGGGCTGATTGCCCGGAGCTTGACTTAATGAGGGCGAGCATGCCTTGCGCTACGCTGCGGAGCGTGACCCCCAAAATCGTGCCGTCCGTGCTCCCCGCCGACTTCGCGCGCCTCGGCGACGACTGCGCCGCGCTGGAGAAGGCTGGCGTCGACCGTATCCAATGGGATGTCATGGACGGCAGGTTCGTCCCGAACCTCACGTTCGGGCCGGACGTGATCGCCGCGTGCCGGAAGGTCTGCACGGTCGGGTTTGAGGCGCACCTCATGTGCGAGCGGCCCGAAGAGCTGCTCCCCCGCTATGTCGAGGCCGGCTGCGAGCTGGTGATCGTCCATCCCGAGACGCTCCAACAGGCGCACTACACCTACCACGTGATCCGCGAGCTCGGGGCGCGGACGGGCGTCGCGCTCTCGCCCGCGACACCGCTCGCGTTCATCGAGAACGTCCTCGACCTCGTCGACCTCCTGCTGATCATGACCGTCAGCCCGGGCTTCGGCGGCCAGAGCTACATCGCGACGATGGAGCCGAAGATCGCGGCTGCCCGCGCGCTGATCGACGCGAGCGGCTTCGACATCGAGCTCGAGGTCGACGGCGGCATCGGGCCTGACACGATCGCCGGGGCTGCCGCCGCCGGCGCCGATGTCTTCTGCGCCGGCAGCGCCCTGTGGCGCTACGACTCCTTCGCCGAGGGCGTCGCCGACCTCCGCGCCCGAGCCAAGGCGGCCTGGGCGAGCTGACCAACTGCAGCCGGGCTGCGCCCCAGGCCGGTCAGGCGGATGCCGATCCCGGGCGCGCCGGCAAGCTCGGTGCCACCGGTCCAGCCAGCGCCCCGCAGCCGGGTCGTCCTATGGGCCTTCCCTCCCCACCCCCCCAAATGGGGAGGGAAGGCCCCTGACCCCCCGTGTTAGTTCAGAGTGCTCCTCGAACGCTTCGTGACTGACTACGCTGCGGCCTGGGCGTCCTGCAGCGCCCGGAGGCGGGCGAGGCCTCTGGAGGTGAGGGACTTCACCGTCCCGACGGGGCAGCCCAGCACATCGGCGGTCTGCAGAGTGTCGAGGTCGGCGTAGAACCGCAGGACGATCACCTGCCGCTGCCGGCTGGTGAGCTGGCTGAGGAGCCGGCGGACCTCGTCCCGCTCGGCGACGTCGTCGTCGTGCAGCCGCGGGCCACGCTGGTCCCCGGAGTGCCGGCCAGCCTCACGCAGCTCGAGCACCCGCCGACGCCCAACGTTACGGATCTGGTTCACGACCGCCCGGCGAAGGTAGGGGCGCAGGTCGGCCACCCTCCCCTCGCGCCAGTGGACGTAGACGCGGGCGAACGCCTCGCTCACCGCGTCCTCCGCGCGATCCGCGTCGCCGCACAGCAGCCATGCCAGCCGCACGGCGTCACGGTGAAGATCACGGAAGACCACGGCGAAGACGTCCGCCCCACAGCCAGCTTCATCCGGCTCCAGCACCACTGCTTCCACGTCAACGTCCCTCCAGTCAATGACAGGATCGGCGCTCCCTGCGCGCTCCGGTAGTCAGGGAAATCCCTGACTTTGCCCGCCTCGCATCAGCAGTCACTGGCCGAGGGGGGCTTCGGACATCTGTCGAAACCGGGCCAGAGTGGGTGACGTTCAGGGGGAACGCGCCCGAGGAAAACGAGGTGATCACACCCGTGCCGTCGCTGCGGGAAGCGCGCATGGCTCATCTCCTGTCCTGTTGACTCTCTTGACAGAGCAGCCGCCAGGCGGCCTGATACATGCGCGTTGACGCCTACGCGGGACTGAAGGTCTCGCGGGCATCCGGGGGCGCCGGGAAATGTCAGGGATTTCCCTGACTGGTCAGCGACGCTGCCTCCGGCGACCCTGGGACAGTCAACCACGAGGCCAACGAGCAAAGGAGCAAACGTGGCCACTGTGAAAGTGACCGTCGATCTGGACGAGATCGACCTGCGCAAAGTCGATGAGGACGACTCATCCACCTGGGTTCGGGGTCGACACGTCGACAACCTCCAGGGGTTGCTCACCGCGACCCGCCGCCCGGCGTACGACCCCAAGGGGATCGACGGCATCGCCGGCCCGGACACGAAGAAGGCGGTCGGGAGGCTCCAGGACGAGCAGGACATCGACGACGACAAGAGGTTCGTCGTTGGGCGGGAGACCTGGGAAAAGCTCATCGAGTTCTAACGTGCCCGTAAGGCGAAGAGCCCGGCCGTCCGCGGCCGGGCTCTTCCCTGTTGCGTCAGAACGCGCGGCGGGCCTGGCGGATGCGCTTACGGATCGAGCCCGGCACCGGGAAATCAGGGATTCCCTGACTAGTCGGCGGCACCGGCTGCGGCCACCCTGGGGCAGTACCGCCGCTGGGGCAGTCAGCCCAGGTCAAACGAGCAAAGGAGCACAAGCGTGGTCGCTGCCACGGTCACTCTGACCGTCACGATGGACGTGATCGACCTGAGCAACGCCGATGAGCATCCGGTCGAGGGCCGGCACGTCGACAACCTCCAAGGGTTGCTGAAGGCCACCGGGCAGGACCGGTACGACCCAGGTGCGATCGACGGCAGCGCCCAGTAGGCAGCTCGCCCAACCTGCAGCTTTCCTCCGCATGAGCAGGCGAGTTGCACCTCAACTGCGTTGCCTGCCCGCTCGGGCTGCAAGTTTCCTGCGGATCCGGAGGAAAGCTGCGTCCGTCGCTCTGTACGCCGCCTGACCCGACGTGCTGACCGCACGGTCGTGGCGGGCGTCGCCAGCGGCCTCGGGGCCTACTTCAGCTTGGACCCGCAGGTCACCCGCCTCGTGCCCGCCTTGCTCGTGCCGCCGCATGGGCTCGGACTGGCGCTCTCCCTCGTCGCTTGGGCGGTGATGCCGTCGGCCGGCGGCGCGAGTCGACCGCCGAATCAGCGCTACGACGCCCGGGGCGCGTCTGGAGCGGTGGCTGGCGAACCAACGCGACCGTGGTCAGCCCGCGCAGGGACGTCTGTTCGGCCCCATGCCTGGACGACACGGACCCAGCTAAGGACCCGGGTCGAAGTAACGTTGTCGTTTGGGCGGTGTTCGCCCTTGTGGCCAGGATTCGTCACGTATGCGTGACGAATCCTGGCCATATGACGATTCCTGGCCACAGCGCTGACACGCGTCACGCACGGTCAGAATGGGCTGCTCACGATGACGCTGGGTTAGCTGCAGGCGGACGCGGCGGGGGTCACTGCGACCAGCGACCGGCACGCACTCGAGGAGCGCGACGGTCGACGGCCGCAGCAGCGCGGCCATGACGTCCAACCGGCGCTTCCCGGCATGGCCTCCTCGCAGGACGTACTTGCCCATGCTGACAGCTCACCTCCCGCGCAGGGCGTCGGCGCCCGGCTGGTCAGCGGTGGAGCTCCAGCCTGACGTCATCCTTGTCGTCGAGCACGACGACCACCCCCTCGTCACGGCTCCAGCCGTCCGAGAGCAGGAAGTATTTCCCGCCGCAGCCCACGACCCACGATCTCGGCATCGCTCGACACTGCCCAGAGCAGGTTGATTGTGACGAGGACCGACGCAGAGACGGGGCCAGCAGCGCCTGCCATGCCGGTGCCGTCCCTTGGCAGCCGCGCAGTCGGTTCCGCAGCCAGACGCCGTAAACGGTGAGCAGGATCCCGACGGTCAGGCTGAGCGGGAGGACGAGGTCCTGCCCGGCTGGCCCTGGGGGACGGTGAGGATTGCCGAAGGCGCGGAGAGGCCCTCACGCCGGCCAGTGGCGACTCGGCGTCGTTGTGCCCGAGGGGCTCGAGCGGGAGCGGCCAGCCGCGCTGGCGCCGTCAGGCGGGCCCGTCGGTGACCAGGCGGCCGTCGGCCAGCTCCACCCGTCTGGTGATGCCGATGCGCTCGGTGAACTCCCGGTCGTGCGAGACCACGAGCAGCGTGCCGTCGAAGCCGATCAGCGCTTGCTCCAACTCCTCCTGCGCCTCCAGGTCGAGGTGGTTGGTCGGCTCGTCCAGCACGAGGCAGTTCGCGCCCTGCGCCATGAGCACCGCGAGGCCGAGGCGGCAGCGCTCCCCCGGTGAGTACGTGGCGACGGGCCGGTGGACGTGATCGGGACCGAGGTCGAACTTCGCAAGGAGCGTCCGAGCCTCGGCCTCGGGCATGGGCGCCTGCCGTTGGAGGACCGCCAGCCCGCTGGAGCCGTTCGCCAGGTCGGTCCCGCTCTGGCGCAAGACCCCGACGCGGACGCCGTTGCCGAGGCGGACGGCTCCCACGTCGGGGGCCACGGCCGTGGTGAGCAGCGAGATCAGGACGCTCTTCCCGGCGCCGTTGTGGCCCTGGAGCACCAGCCGGTCCCGCCAGTACAGCGACAGCGACAGCGGACCGAGCGTGAACTCGCCGTAGCGCTTGCCGACGTCGCGGAGCTCGGCGACCAGGTCGCCGCTGCGCGACGTCCGGGACAGGTCGAGGCGCAGCGCCCAACCCGTGCGCGGCGCTCCGGGCGCGTCCAACTGGGACAGGCGCTGCTCCAGGGCCTTCATCGCCTTGCCGGCCTTCCGCGCCGCGTTCTCGATGTGGGCGTTTTGACAGAGCTTGTCGCCGTCCCGTGGGGGGCGCCGGTCCGTGGTCCTCGAGGCTTTCTCCCGCTGCGCCCGGATGGCGGTCCTCAGGCGGGCGACCTCGTCGAGGTAGTCCTGGTAGCGGGCTGACTGGGCCGCGCGCAGCCGCTCGCGGACCTCGCGGTACTCCGCGAACGTCACGCCGAAGGCCGCCGCGGTGTGGTCGTGCTCGTCGATCTCGACGATGTCGGTGGCGGTCGCGTCGAGGAACGCGCGGTCGTGCGAGACGAGCACGAACGCCGCGTCGGTCCTGGCGACGAACTCGGCGAGAAGGTCGAGCGCCCGCACGTCGAGGTTGTTGGTCGGCTCGTCGAGCAGGTACAGGCCGAAGCGCGAGGCGAGGATGCCCGCGAGCCCCACCCGCACCTGCTGCCCACCGGACAGCTCCGCGACCGGCCGGCCCAGCAGCGAGGACGGCAGCTCGAGCGCCGCCAGCGCCCGCTCGACACGGCCCGGCAGCTCGTAGCCGCCCAGCGCCAGGTAGCGGTCGGTGGCCTCGACGTAGGCGTCAGCCGTCGCGGGAGCCCCGTCGGCCAGCGCCTGCTCCAGCCGACGCAGGCGCTGCTCCAGCTCGAGCACGCCCGCGCGCTGTTTCAGATACGTCTCGACCGTCTGGTCCCCGACGGGCAGGTAGTCCTGCGGCACGTACGCCACGGTCGCGCCCGGGGCCACGCGGACCGAGCCGGCGTCGGGCGTGACGAGCCCCGCCGCCAGCCTGAGCAGGGTGGACTTCCCCGAGCCGTTGACGCCGACGACGGCGGTGCGGCTGCGCGCACCGACGGAGAGGGTCACGTCGCGCAGGACCAGGCGACCCTCGAACGACTTGCTGACCTGCGAGAACGTGAGCACAACAGACCTCGGACTGGGCGCGGGGAGGACGCGAAAGCGCGCTCAGGCCGCCGTGAGGCGCGGCGCGCGTCAGCCGAGGTTCAGCATGGCGCCCAGGGTAGCCCAGTGTGGGGCGCCAGTCAGCTAGTTCCGCTGCGGTACTTCTTCCGCCTATCCCAAGCTTGGCGCATCTCGAAGCGCCCTCGATGCCGCTCCGCCCAGTTCCGACCCCGGTAGAACCCGACGCTCGCACTGCCGACTGCACCGATAAGTAGTCCCAACACGAAGATGATCGTCAACTCGCCCATCACCGCACCCGCTTCCCCGTCACAACCCGCCAGGCTCCTCTCCAGGGGCCTGAATTGCGCTGCAAGAGTAGCAGCCGGATGCGCGCGTCGGCGGTCAGCCGCCAGAGCCGGTGAGCTCTGCGGCGAACGGGTCCGGTGGCGGCGGCAGGGTGCGCCGGACGGCGGCGCGCATCGTCCGAAGCTGGTCAGTCGCCAGGTAGCGCCGAGCCCGCTTCTCCCCGATCGGCTCCAGCAGTCCGGCCCCGACGAGCCGCGCGAGGTCGCGCGTGGCCGTCGCCTCCGTGATGTCCTCCTCGACCAGCGCCCGGTAGATGCCCCGCCGAAGCCGGTGGCCGTGGCTGGCGAAGACGAGCGCCCCGACCACGCGAGGAGGCAGCCGCTTCTGTGCCGCGAGCTCCTCGACTTGGAGCCACAGCCGCTCGGCCTCCTCCAGCCGGCGCAGCAGGGTCCTCGCCTGGCCCAGATGCGCGGCCAGGCAGAACCTGATCCACGGGCGCGGACCCCGCTCGGGCTGCCACGTGCCGCCGCCGACCTCAGCGAGCACCGCGTAGTAGTCGCGCGCGTGCCTGCCCAGGTACTCCTCGATGCTCGCGAACTCGGGCGCCAGGATCTCCTCGCGGGCAAGCACGAGCGACTGGAGGATGCGCGCCAGCCGCCCGTTGCCGTCCCGGAACGGGTGGATCATCACAAGGTTCAGATACGCCATCGCAGCACGGACGATCGGAGGTCCCTGGCCGCGATCGTTCGCGAGGCCGGCCAGCAGCTCATCCACGAGCGCCGGAACCGCGACCGCGTCCGGGCCTTCGTAGACGACCTCACCGGTGGCTGCGTGGGAGACGTAGATCGCTCCCAGTCGGTAGCGGCCCGGACCCTTGGTGAACTCGTGGCCCAGGAGCATGAAGTGGAGGCTGCGCACCAGAGCGGCCTCGTACCGGAAATCCACAGCGCGCGAGTTGGAGCACGTAGTTCATGGCCGCGCAGTAACCCTCGCCCCGGCCCGCCAGCATCCGGCGAGCCTGTGGACAACCCAGTTGCACACGGCTGTAATTCCCGCGTAGGGTGTGCGGGTCGTTGTCCCGCTGGAGGGGTGCTGACCGGTTCTGTCACAGACGCGTGGTTGGCTGGCTCCAGCACCGAACGACAGGGGGAGGCCGTCGATGCAGACCGGGGACCGGCTCAAGACGTTCACCTACGTGACCGTCGAGAAGGCGTGGCTGTACCGCGCGATCACGCGGGCGTTCATGGCCGCGAAGGAGCGGTTCGGGATCCACCTCCGCCCGGACGACCTCGTTCAGGCCCTTGACGGCGCGCAGTGCCCTGAGCTGGTGGACCGGGCCGGGGTCGATCCCGCGCTCGCGCAGCTCGTCGAGTGGGGCAACCTCGCCGCGCACCCGGACACCGCGGAGGTCGCGACCGTCGAGGAGTTCTACCGCGAGCGCCTGCTCTACCAGCTCACCCCGGCCGGGGAGGCCGCCGAGCGCGCGCTCGCGGTCTACGACGAGACGCTCGTCCAGCCGGGCGAGCTCCAGGCTGCGGCGCTCGGCGACATCCGCGACCTGCTCCGCGAGCTCGCGGAGCTCGCCGCCGCGGATCCCCCTGACGCGGGCAAGGTGCACCGCACGCTGGCGAGCCTGCGGGCCCGCTTCGGCGAGCTGACCGCCCGCGCTCAGACCTTCATGGGCAGCCTCCAGCGCACGATCGACCTCCAAGGCATCGACCTCGACGCGTTCTGCGCCTACAAGGACACGCTCATCGACTACCTCGAGCGGTTCATCGGCGAGCTCGTGATCGCGACCGACGAGATCGTCGAGGCCATCGCCGCGGTCGAGGCCCACGACGTCGATGCTGTCCTGCGGCTGGCAGCCCGCCGCGACCTTGTCGACGCGCTGGCCCCGACCGCAGAGGATCACGCTCGGGCGGTGGACGGCTGGCAGCGGCGCTGGGCCGGGCTGCGCGCCTGGTTCGTCCGGGAAGGGGGCAATCAGTCCCAGGCCGACGTGCTCCGCGCCCGTGCCCGATCGGCGATCCCCTCGCTTCTCATCGCCGTGGCGAGCATCAACGACCGGCGGGTCACGCGCACCGACCGGGTCGCCGACCTCCGTGCGCTCGCCCGCTGGTTCGCGCAGACCGACCGGGACACGGACGCGCACCGTCTCTGGCGGGCGGCCTTCGGCCTGGCTCCCGCCCGTCACCTCCAGGTCGACGCCGACACCCTGGAGGCCCGGGACGCCGAGCCGGTGCCGCCCCAGGCCAGCTGGCTGTCGGCTCCGCCGCTGCGGCTGTCGCCCCGGCTGCGGGCCACCGGCCGTCACGCCCGCCGCGGCGGCCCGAGCAGCGTGATCGACCGCAGCGCCGAGAAGGCGCTGCTCGCGGCGCAGACCGAGGCGGAGGCCGCGCAGGCAGCCGCCGCCCGCGCGCTGCTGGCCACCGGACGCCGGTGCCGGCTCTCCGACCTCGGTGTCCTCGACCCGCAGGCGTTCGGGCTGTTCTTGGACCTGCTCGGCGAGGCGCTGACGCGCAAGGTCCGGCCGGGCGACCGGGTCGAGACCCGCTCCGCGGACGGGACCCTCGAGATCCTCCTCGAGCCGACGGGCGACGGCGCGACGGCGGTGATCCGTACCTGCGACGGCGAGCTGTCCGGTCCCGACCACTGGCTCGTCATCCGCGACAGCCTCGCCGAGCCCGAGCCTGAGGAGCTTGCGTCATGACTGAGCATGCCAACCTCCCCGAACCCGTGGCGTCCGCCGCAGCACCCGACCTGGCCGGCGCACCTGCCCCGGCGCCGCGGCGGGTGTTGCGGGCGGCTCCCCCTGGCAGCCTGCTCGACCAGGCGGTGGCCGCCGAGCGGCGGCGGGCGCTGCGGGCGCTGCTCCGCACGCCGCTGCTGACCAGCCAAGGCCCGGACCCAGCCGCCTTCGGGCTCGTGCGCCGCCACGCGCCCTGGCTGCGCGAGTGGCTCGCCCGCAACGCGGGCTGGAGCCTGTACGTGGACTCCGAGCTCGCCCGGCTCCGCAAGGTCCCCGCGGACACCCGCGACGGCAGCCGGCCGGCCCGCGCCCGCCGCGGTGATCCGGACTTCACCCGCCGCCGCTACGTCCTGGCATGCCTCGCGCTCGCGGTGCTCGAGCGGGAGGACCGGCAGACCGCGCTCGGGCGGCTCGCCGAGCGGCTCGTGGCGCTCGTCGCGGGCGACCCCGAGTTCGCCGAGGCCGGCGTGACGTTCGACCTGTCCGGGCGTGACCAGCGCCGCGACCTCGTCGCGATCGTGCGGCTGCTGCTCGGCCTGCGGATCCTCGTCCGCGTCCACGGGGACGAGGAGGCATACCTCGCCGAGCGCGGCGACGCGCTCTACACGATCAACCGGCCGGCGCTCGCGGCGATGCTCGCGGTGAAACGCGGCCCCTCGACCGTCGAGGCCCGCGACCTCGAGGCGCGGCTCGCGGCGATCACCGAGGAGCCGCTGCCCGACACCGACGAGGGGCGCACCCGGCGGCTGCGGTCCCGGCTTACCCGCCGGCTGCTCGACGACCCGGTCGTCTACTACGACGATCTCGACGACGACGAGGTCGACTACCTGAACCGGACCCGGGCGCGGATCCTCGCGGAGATCACCGAGGCCACCGGCCTGGTTCCCGAGATCCGCCGCGAGGGGATCGCGATGGTCGACGACCGCGGCGACCTCACGGACGTCGGCCTGCCCGAGGAGGGCACCGACGGCCACGTCACCCTCCTGCTCGCCGAGCACCTCGCCGACCACGCCCGGCGCCGCCCTGGCGGCGCGGTCGCCAGGGCGGCGCTCCACCGGCACGTCGCCTGCCTGATCGCCGTCCACCGCTCGCACTGGCGCCGGGGCGTGACCGAGCCGGGCGCCGACGCGGCCCTGACCGACGCGACGATCGAGCGGCTGGCCGCCCTGGGGCTCGTCCGCCTGGAGCCCGACGGTGTCGTGCCGCTGCCCGCGATCGCCCGTTTCGCGCTCGATCCCCCGGCGTCTGGCCAAGACCGCACGCTCGACGTGCTCGACGTGTAAGGAGGGCCAACGGTGACCGCGCTTCTCTCGCCGCAGGCCGCCGCGGAGCTCCTGCCCTGCCCGGCGCGCGAGCGGTGGCAGCCGCTGCGCGGCGGGCTGCTGAACCTCTACCGCTACGACCACGAGGAGTTCCGCTTCGAGCAGGGCCGCCTGCTGCTCCGCGGGAACAACGGCACGGGCAAGTCCCGGGTCCTCGCGCTCCAGCTGCCGTTCCTGCTCGACGGGGACACGAGCCCGCACCGGCTGGAGCCCGACGGCGACCCGGCGAAGCGGATCGAGTGGAACCTGCTGCTCGGGCGCTATCCCGACCGGCTCGGGTACACGTGGCTGGAGTTCGGGCGCCGCGACGCCGACGGGACCGAGCACTTCACGACCCTCGGCTGCGGGCTGCACGCGGTCGCCGGGCGCGGGCTGGCCGCCAAGTGGTTCTTCGTCACGTCCCAGCGCCTCGGCCGGGACCTGTTCCTCCAGCGGCCGGGCGGCGCGGCGCTCACGCGCGACCGGCTGGCCGAGGCGGTCGGCGAGCACGGCGAGGTCTTCACCACCGCGACCGCCTACCGCACCGCCGTCGACCGGGCGCTGTTCGGGCTCGGCGAGCACCGCTACGGCGCGCTCGTCGACCTGCTCATCCAGCTGCGGCAGCCGCAGCTGTCCCGCCAGCTCGACGAGCGTCGCCTGTCGGCTGCGCTGTCCGAGGCCCTGCCACCGCCCTCGCCGGCCATCATCGCCGATGTCGCCGAGGCGATGCGCAGCCTGGAGGCGGACCGCACCGCCCTGGACGTCCTCCACGCCGCCGGCACCGGCGTCAACGCGTTCCTCGCCGAGTACCGCCGGTACACGCAGATCGTCGTGCGCCGGCGCGCCGCGGACGTCCGCAGCCTGCAGGCCGACTACGAGACCACGATGCGCAAGCTGCGGGCGGCCGAGGCCGACCGCGAGGCGGGCGCCGGGCGCCTGCGCGACGCGGGCG
>JBOGEB010000078.1:1957-17492 GCA_050743125.1 Egibacteraceae bacterium | reverse complement strand
CCCTTCCTTGGCGCCGCCAAGCGTTGCGCAGAACATGACCAAACCGCCGTTCAAACCGAGAGCTGACTGCATAGGGTGCTTCCCCCAACACCAACCAAACCCCGCCCCCCCACCTATTCCTATGCAGATAATCAGCTTGATTCAAACAATCAAGCTTGTGGTAAACCGCGGAAGGCGGTACCGTCTGGCTTGCAAACCAGTGTAGTTGGAAAGATGTAGCGGCGGGAAGGGCACTCGATGAAGGGACACCGTTCAGTCTGGGCGCTCGCGCTGCTGATGGTCGTTGCGATGACGGCAGCCTGCGGAGGCCGCGATGCCGCGCCGACCGCCGTCGGAAGCGAGGCGGGCATAGCTGCGCTACCGGCCGCAGAGCTTGCGTTGGTGGCGTACTCGACGCCGCAGGAGGCCTACGACCGGATCACCGAGGCGTTCAGCAAGACGCCGGAGGGTCGAAACATCACGTTCACCAAGTCCTATGGCGGGTCGGGTGACCAAAGCCGTGCGGTGGAGTCAGGCCTCGCAGCCGACATCGTGGCGTTCTCGCTCGAGCCCGACATGACCCGACTGGTGAAGGCTGGCATGGTCGCCGAGGACTGGAACAAGGATGCCCACCAGGGCATGGTGACCCGCTCGGTGGTGGTGCTGGTCGTGCGGAAAGGCAATCCGAAGAACATCCAGGGGTGGGACGACCTGACCCGTCCCGGGATCAAGGTGGTCACTCCGAACCCGTTCACGTCGGGCGGCGCCCGGTGGAACGTCATGGCTGCCTTCGGACAGGTCACCAAGAACGGCGGCACTGAAGAGGACGGCGTCAAGTTCCTCAACGCGTTGTTCGCCAATGTGCCGGTGCAGGACGACACCGCCCGCAAGTCGCTGCAAACCTTCACGGGCGGCGTCGGCGACGTGCTGCTCGCCTACGAGAACGAGGCGATCTTCGCCAAGCAGAAGGGCCAGCCCATCGATTACCTCGTCCCCAAGTCGACCATCCTGATCGAGAACCCGGTGGCGGTGACTTCGAACTCCGAGCATCCCGAGCAGGCGCGGGCTTTTCTCGACTATCTGAAGTCCCCGGCCGCGCAGAAAATCTTCGCCGAGAACGGCTACCGACCAGTCATCACGGACGTGGAAAGCCCCTTCCCGTTCCCCGAGCCCGACGGCCTGTTCACCATCGCGGACTTCGGCGGATGGGCCACGGTCTCCGACCGGTTCTTCAACCCCAAGGGCGGGATCATGGCCGACGTCGAGCGCACCATCGGGGTGTCGGTTGGCTAGCGCCCCAGCCAAGAGCATGTGTCGAAACTCCCCAGGACGGGGTCGCGGAGTCGCCGACGAAGGCTCACCAGGGCGGCTCACCGCTGGAAACCCAGAATGACCAGCGGAACCCGCCCAGGTGCCCCCGTTCTGGCTCGTCCCGATCGGGCTACGGCCGTGGATCGGCCCCGCGGTCTCGCCGGGCTCAATCGGGGTACGGCGCTCGGCGTTGGACTGGCCACGCTGTGGCTCAGCCTGCTGGTCCTCATCCCGCTCGGGGCGGTGGCGTGGCGGGCCAACCAGGACGGGTTCGCAAGCTTCTGGGACGCGGTCGCCACACCAGAAGCGACCGCCGCGATTCGCCTGACGGTCGGCGCGTCGATTCTCGTCGCGCTGCTCAACGTCGTGTTCGGGACGCTCATCGCCTGGGTGCTCGTGCGCGACGACTTCTACGGCAAGCGCATCGTCGAGGCGCTTATCGACCTGCCGTTCGCGCTGCCGACCATCGTCGCCGGGCTGGTGCTGCTCGCGCTCTACGGCGTGAACAGCCCCCTCGGCCTGGAGCTCGCCTACACCCGCGCGGGTGTCGTCGTCGCGTTGCTGTTCGTGACGCTGCCGTTCGTGGTCCGAACCGTGCAACCCGTGCTGCTGGAGCTCGACCCGGAGATGGAGGAGGCTGCCGCGTCGCTCGGCGCCGGCAACCTGACCACCTTCCGGCGGATCGTGCTGCCAAGCCTCGCGCCGGCGATCTCCGCCGGCACGGCCATGGCGTTCGCCCGGGCGATGAGCGAATTCGGGTCGACGGTGCTGATCTCTGGGAACCTGCCCTTCAGGACCCAGGTGGCGGCCGTGCACATCTTTGGGCAGATCGAAACGGACAACACCACGGGCGCCGCCGCGGTCGCCACGGTGCTGCTCGTCGTGGCGCTCGTCGTGTTGTTCGGACTCGACCTCCTCCAGCGTTGGGCCGCGCGCCGTGCCTGAGAACATGTGTCGGAGCACCGGAGGGCCGGAATACTTCTCAAACACGTTCTCAGCGCTGGAGACCCAAACATGACCAGCGGAACCCGACGAGGCGCGCGCCGTCAAGAGCGTTCTGGAACACGTTCTCGGCTCGCCCTGCGGCTGGTCGCGTTCGCCTACCTCGCCTTGCTGTTGGTGCTCCCCGTGGGCCTGTTGTTCTGGCGCACCTTCTCCGGTGGCATCGGACCCGTCATCGACTCCCTCACCGATCCGTCGGTGGTGCACGCGTTCAAGATCACCGGCATCGTGGCGCTTTGGACCGTCCTGCTCAACACCGTGTTCGGCGTCGGTGCGGCGGTGCTGCTGGTCCGCCACCGGTTCCCGGGGCGGCGGCTCCTCGACGCGCTGATCGACCTGCCGCTGGCGGTGTCGCCGGTCGTCGTCGGACTCGCCCTGATCCTCGTGTACGGCCGGTTCGCACCGCTCGGAGGCTGGCTCGACGACCGGGGGCTCCAGGTCATCTTCGCCCTGCCGGGGATGGTGCTGGCCACGGTGGTGGTTTCGCTCCCACTGGTCGTGCGGGAGGTCGCACCGGTCCTCGAGGAGATCGGCGTCGAGCAGGAGCAGGCAGCCTGGACCCTGGGCGCCAGTCGACTTCAAGCGTTCCGCCGGATCACGCTGCCTGCCGTCCGCTGGGCGCTCGCCTACGGCGTCGTGCTCACGCTCGCCCGGGCTCTCGGCGAGTTCGGCGCCCTCGCAGTGGTGTCGGGCCGCCTGGTCGACAAGACCCAGACGGTCACCCTCATCGTCGAGGAACGCTTCCAAAACTTCGACCAGATGACCGCGTACGCCTCCTCGGTCGCGCTCGCAGTTGTCACCGTCACCATCCTCGTCGTGATCAG
The DNA here is from genome assembly GCA_050743125.1 of Egibacteraceae bacterium. GTDB lineage: Bacteria > Actinomycetota > Nitriliruptoria > Euzebyales > Egibacteraceae > JBOGEB01. The sequence continues at coordinate 14,376 of JBOGEB010000078.1, read as the reverse complement.
CATGCTGCGACGAAGGGAGCACACCTGATGAGCATCCGCGCCACCAACGTGACCAAGCGCTTCGGTGACTTCGTCGCCCTCGACGATGTCTCCGTCGAGATCCCGACTGGGTCGCTCACCGCCCTGCTCGGCCCGAGCGGGGGCGGCAAGTCGACGCTGCTGCGGATCATCGCCGGCCTCGAGCAGCCTGACGCGGGCACTGTGGAGATCGCGGGGGAGGACTCCACCGCGCTGCCGCCCCAGCGGCGGAACGTCGGCTTCGTCTTCCAGCACTACGCGGCCTTCAAGCACTTGACCGTTCGCCGCAACGTGGCCTTCGGCCTTGAGATCCGCAAGAGGGCGAAGCACGAGATCCGCGCTCGTGTCGACGAGCTGCTCGAGCTCGTGCACCTCGAGCAGTTCATCGACCGCTACCCGTCTCAGCTCTCCGGCGGTCAACGACAGCGAATGGCGCTTGCGCGCGCGCTGGCGGTCGAGCCCCAGGTCCTGCTCCTCGACGAGCCGTTCGGCGCGCTCGACGCCAAGGTGCGCAAGGAGCTGCGCGACTGGCTGCGCCGCCTCCACGACGTCGTGCACGTCACCACCGTGTTCGTCACCCATGACCAAGAGGAGGCCATGGAGGTCGCGGATGAGATCGTGGTCATCAACGACGGCGTGATCGAGCAGGTCGGCCCACCCGACGAGCTTTACGACCAACCCGCCAACGACTTCGTGATGAGCTTCCTCGGACCCGTGACCACGCTCGGCGGCAGGCTCGTCCGCCCCCACGACCTCGAGGTCCTCACTCACGCTGACCAGGGGACTGTCCCGGCTCAGGTCACCCGCCTGGTTCGCCTCGGGTTCGAGGTGCGCGTCGAGGCCGTCGCCGAAGGGCAAGACGTCTGGGTCCAGCTCACCCGAGGCGAGGTCGACCGCCTCGCCCTCGGCCGCGGCGCCGAGGTGCATCTTCGGCCTGTTGCCGCCTTCGCGCCTGAGGCCGTCTGACGGGAAGACGTCGCGGCCCGAGTGTGCCCTTGCGCTCGGTCACGGATGGGCCGCCACCGTCCCGCTGTCGGGCACCGGCAACCCCAGTTGGCCACCGGTGCCCCGAACGGCGGGATTCCAGGCGAGTCGCCAGATGGATGCAGGACTGACCCGGCAACTGTCCAGTGCCGCTTTCCTCCACGTGACACTCGACCTCATCGGCTGTCCCGCTGGCCTGTCGCGGGGTGGGGACGTGTTTCACCGCCGCTCCAGGCGGTCCAAAGCCGGGCGGAGATCCTGCAGCGATCAGCGGCCGCCGCCGACGCAGGGGACAGCCGACAGGAACGCTTCGCGCCTGGTCAGGCCGTTCCCGATACGGCTTCCCCGCTGCTACGTCAAGAGCCCTGGATTCAGGCGCCTATGGAGCCGGATTCGACCGGCAGACCCGCTTCGATCCAGTCCTGCTTTCCCTCGGTGTATCGGAGCACGCTCGTGTAGCCGAGCTGAGTGAGCCGATCTGCGGCGATATGGGAGTTGTTGCAGGCAGCGTTGGAGCAATAGACGACGATGTCTGCAGTCTTGTCAGGAAGCATCGAAACCGCCTGGCCGTCGATGTCGTCGAGTGGGAACAGCAGCGCTCCCGGCAGATGCTCTTTCTCCCAGTACGGCTGCGGCAGCGCCTCGAGCACGACGACGTCACCACGATCGATGCGCTCCTTGAGTCTGTCTCGAGTGATGGTGGCAACCATTCCTTCTCCTTTCCGTCCGTTGTTGCATCTGACAGCCAGCGCCGCTGTTGTCACGGCGCTGGATCCCGTGGCCTCGAGCCGCGGGACTGCTTGGGGGCTACGTCGTTTTCACGCTCGTCTGGCTGCGAAGGGCAAGGGTTGCTGCGCCGTGGCGACACCGAAGCCTGGGCGGCAAGACCTCAACTCCGACCAGCCCGACCAGCGAGGGGTCCACCCGAAGCAGCCTCGAGAGAGCGGGTGCCGGACCGGTGAAGCCAACGTGAACCGCCCTGCGGGGCAGCCGCGAGGAGGTGGAAAAGTCGCCTGCGCCGGCGAACCGGCCGGCGTGCTTTGGGCATGAGCAGCAGACGACCACGAGCCGCAGGATGAGCAGGCTGTGTCGAGTGCGTCCACGCTGGTCCTCCTCGAAGTGTCAGGGCTGGCCCAGTGCCTGGCCGGATGCGCACCGGCTACCGAAGATAACATGTGCGTGCGCACGCATATTCCTGCTAGCCTAGCCGCGTGTCAACCACGGAGCCGACGGCGCCGCTCGTGGGTGCAAACCGGTCCGGACGGCTGAACGTCGCGGACGGGACGCTCGTGGTGTATTCCGACCTCGTGTGCTCCTTCGGCCACCTTGCCGTGTACCGCCTCCTGCGGGCGCGCCGACGCTTGGGCCTTGACAACGCCGTCGTGCTCGACCACCGGGCCTTTCCGCTCGAGTTGTGCAACGCCGAGGTGAACCCCCGTCCAGGCGTCGATTCGGAGGTCGCCGTCGTGGGACGCCTCGAGCCAGAGGCGGGCTGGCAACTTTGGCAGTCGCCCGACTGGACCTATCCCGTCACCGTCCTGCCCGCATTAGAAGCGGTGCAGGCCGCCAAGGCCCAGAGCCTTGACGCCTCTGAGGCGCTCGACAAGACTCTTCGGGTGGCGTTTTGGGCCGAGAGCCGCTGCATTGCCCAACGCCACGTCATCCTCGAAGTCGCTGCCGCGACGGGAATCGTGGATGTCAGCGCTCTCGCCGAGGCTCTGGATGATGGACGCGCTCGCCGCTCCGTGATTGACCAGTTCCATCTGGCTCGCACGGGTATCGTCCGTTGCAGCCCGCACGTGTTCCTCCCCGATGGCACCGACGTACCCAACCCTGGCGTCGAGGTCCACTGGGAGGGCGAGTTCGGCGTCGGCTTTCCCGTCATCGACCGTGACGACCCCGACGTCTACGACGACCTCCTCCGCCGAGCCGCCTCGCAGCAGTCCTAGTGCCAGGTCGTGCCTCTGGGCGCCTAGTCAGGAGTACGTTCCCGTCGTGCGCGGCGATGACGAGGGTACGGCTGCCTGGGCTGCGCTCCTGCGCGTCCATGCGGCGGTCGTGCCCAAGCTCGAGCGGGAGTTGCGGGCAGCCCGCAACCTGTCGCTGGCCTGGTACGACGTTCTGCTCGTGCTCAACGCCGCTCCTGGCCGGCGGCTTCGGATGCAGGACCTCGCGACCGCAGCCGTCCTCAGCCGCACCCGCATCAGCCGTGTCGTTGTTGAGCTCACCGCCGCAGGTTTGGTTCGTCGTGAGGCAGATCCCGCAGATCGACGATCGTCTTTCGCTGCCCTCACCACGGCTGGCCGAAACACCTTGCGCGCGGCTGCCCCCTTCTACCTGCAAAGCATCGCCGACCACTTCACACGCCACCTCACCAACGAGGAAGTTGCACTCGTACGGACCGCTTTGCAAAAAGTCCGCGACGCTGAGGAGTAGGCAGCCGCGCTTGCGGAATGCTTCGCGGCGCGATGCCGCAGCACGACACCCAGGGTCAAGAATAACCCCCGGTATCCTGTCCAAAGCATGCGATCGCTGTGCTTCCCCTCATGACCTGTCCCTCCCATCGATAGCGCTGCCTGAACAGCTCTTCCCTATGGTGCGGATAGGTCCGGCTGAACACAAGCTTGATCCTGTCGTGTTGTCGAACCTCAACAGGCTCCTCAATGGGTAGGTAGCAATGTTTCCAGCTGTCCGAGGTCGTCCGGTCGTTGATGCTGTCTCCAGAGATGTCGAGTGTTACGGTCTGCGACAGACGCGCAATGAAGTACCCTTTGAATCCCGTAAAGATCCCGCCCCTGCCCACTGGATATGTCCTCGACACGCGGTATGTCGCCGTGTTATCGGAACCGAGGTTATAGAGCCGCGTCATCCGGGGAGCAGCCAGGTAGGTGCTTTTTGGCAGGATCACGTCATAGTAACAATCGAAACGGCTCTCGACACCTCGGCGCCGAAGCGCATCGTCCAGTGATCGCGAATTCTTCCCCCCGCAGTACTCGCCGCCCTTGACCTGATCGTGTGCCTTCTTCGCTGCTACCGGAACTAAGTAGCTCGCTACCCGGTCAGGCAACATGCTGCCCCCGTCGTTAAGGAACCTCCTGCGCGCATCCATCAGAATTCTGATGAAGTCCTCATTATCGGCCAGGTTCCCCATGATCTCCGAGACGATTACGTCAACGCGTTCGGGGATCTCCGCTTCGAAGGAAAGGCTGTGGATGGCGTGGAAACGGTCACCGCAGCCAGCCGCAGCGATCCGCTCTACGGCGGTCGCCAGGATGGTTTCATCCAGATCGATGCCATAGACGCGCACAGCGCCAGCCTGGAGCGCCCACTGCGCGAGGATCCCTGTTCCCGTGCCGAGATCAAGGACGACCATCCCTGGCTTGACTGTCTCGTCGATCGCGGCCTTGAAGGCGACCATCCGGATATGGTCATTCAGCAGCAGATTATGAAAATCTTTATCCCAGTCCAGAATGCTCTCTGAGACGGGGAGCCATACCTGCTCCGGTTCGTACTCGGCCACAGGGGTCACGGTCTATTCACCGATATCCTCATACACGACCATCCTCGGCCTCCTCTACGGAGCAGGCACCAGGGGCCGAGCAGGATACGCGGTCATCGAGCAGCCTGACGCGAAGCGGAGCGTTTGATGGACCCGAGACTGGGCAGCCCGTCTGTAGGTCGAAAGTGGACTGATGGAGAGGGCACGTAATCCGTAGTGTCCGCGCGTTTACATAACCGTATGCCAACCTTCCCTTTCGGTGAGGGCAGGCAGCACCGATGAGGAACTCATTGCCCCTGACCTCAAGGCGCAAGACCTCATTCGGCAACTGCTCGATGACGGGCTCCGAGTCGGTTTGTGGCATGGTCACGCCACTTTCCTCGCCTTGGCCACCGCAGCCTCGAACGCCTCGGCGATGATGCTGCTTGCCAGCTGCGTCCCGACCCACACCTTCTTGTAGTCCAGCTCGCCCGCGGCTTCGAGCTCCCGAATAGCAATTTGCAGTTCCTTCATGTGGAACCCGTCGATGTGCATGTGCTCGGTGTAGTAGCGGCTGCCTATGATCCCAAGCCGGGCGCATGCGTTTGCGTAGCAACTGAAGGCGAAGGGTATGCTTGCCTCTAGGTACGCCAGCGCTCCCAGGAAGTACTCGACCTGTGGAGCCCGCTCCGACAACCAGTAGAAGACGTTGAGGAAGGCGTAGCTCTCGTCGTTGAGGCCGTCGAGATAGCTCTCAATATCGAGGGGCATCTCCAACTCCGTCAGCAGGTTTCGGTAGAGCTGGGAATGAGCTTGGTCGACGTTACCGCAACCGAACTCGTCTATTAATACCCGCATCACCGCCATCTGCGATTTGATCGGGAGCCGGGCGATGATGGGGAAAAACGACTGCGCCTCGGTCAGACCGTCCACCGCAAACTCGCCAATGATCACCTTGAACTGCTCCCGTGTACTCTGCTTGGCGAAGAACTCCACGCTCTCTGAGGGGGCGTGCTCTTCCCGCTCCAGGAGATCGTGTAGTGCGTCAAGCAGTTGTGCACGAGATTCGAATGTGGGGGCGCTCGCCTCTGTGGCATTCGCCAGCCTGACGATCCAGTCGCGCTCGATCTCAAGAATCTTGGAGTAGGTGTCGAGATCTCGAAGCGAGCGATTGTAGATAAACAGCTGCTTAAGGTCGCTGTCTGAGCTTTTGACCCTCATGACAACGCTCTCCTCTCAGCATCGACAACATTCTCGCTTTGAATGATCTCCCGTCTGTAAAGCTCCTTCTTAAGCCAGAGGTACCAGTCCTGGCGGAACAAACCATGCTGATCGCAGACGGCACTGATCCGTGCCTGAAGCTCGGCCGAGGGCCGAGCAAGCATGGCATTGCACAGCGCGGGCTCAAGGTTCGCCAATGCAAGGACATAGCCATCGACTCCTGGGGACTCAAGGAGCAGGTTCTCCCAGCCCTGAAATACAGGAACACCGGTGTTCGCAGCCACGAGCTGCGCAATGAGCTTTGCGGAGCCGCTGGACTCCTTGATCCCCACGACGCCCGGCATACAGCAGATTCGGAGCAGTGTCTCAAGGTCAATGGCGTTCCCGGAGACGGCCGCCTCGTTGTAGACGAAAAGGGGGGCGCCCACCTCCGCCCGTAGCGCCCGGTAGTGCTCATAGATCGCGTCCTGCGAGATGTCCCTGCAAAATGGAGTGGTCACGACGATGGCGTCTACGCCCATGGCCATCGCCATCCGCGCCCTAGCGATGACGTCCAGCGTGTCCTTGAGCTGGATCCCCGCCAATACTGGCAGCCCGCAGGCATGAGCCTTCGTGTAGGTGACCATGCTCCGCCACTGCTGCTCCGAAAGCCTCCACCCCTCCCCGGAGCTGAGGGTCGGCATCAGTGCCGTGGCCTCCTGGCGAACCGAATTTACAAGCGTTTGAACGCTCCTCTCGGATACCACACCGCCCTCCTCGAGGGGGGTGACGAGGGGAACAATCAATCCACGGTACATTGGCGCCTCTCTAGAGGGTGCCGGGGACGACGCGTAACATCAGGGACTTCTGGTAGAGGCCCTCCAGCCTCTCGGGGAAGAAAAGCTCTACGGCCACCGAGGGCACCCGGACAGGGAGGTCCTGGCGATGACAAAGCCGAGGGCTGACGGAGTACAGCGTCCCTTTCGCATTCAGCACCATCCCAAGGAGCAGTCGCTCATACATCGGCAGACCCTTGAGTAACGGTGACCCCAGCGTCATACGCAGGTCCGCCTCCTCATAGCTGCGGCGTTCGATCCTCATAGACGTATGGAGGCTGTCCATAAATGGATAGTAGGCATCCTGGATGGTGCGGGTGAAGCGCCAGACCAGCTCGTCGCAACGTCCCACGTGCTCCAGGCTCATGACCACACTGTTGAACAGCCACTGGACAAAGAACCCCTTACAGGCTTTACGCGTAGCCTCGGCGCTGCTGTGCATCCCCATGAATACAGACGCATCGATAAAAGCGTCACCCTTCATACCGGTCTACGATCTCACGGAGCTTTTCCACCGCCGCAGCAAACATCTTCCAGTCGCGCGCCAAGGCGATGCGAATAAAACGTTCACCCTTGCGCGGGTCACTCCAATAGAAGTACGTGCCTGGCAGGACATAGACGTCCTGTTCGATCAACGCTCGGTGTAAATTATTCGCTGACAAGTGGACAGGCTTGATCTTGAACCAGGCTACGCTGACCTTGACGATCGGCTCCTGGTACTCAAGGATGGAATTGTCCAGCGCCTCTCGGGCTAACTCACAGTTCCGTGTGAGGACGTCCCTCACTGATGCGAACCCGTCCCGGATGGAATCCTCTACGTAGGACGCCAACATGTTCAAGATAAACGGTGATACGTTCAGAAGCACGCTGGTATGAATGTCATAGACCTCTTTCCAGATGTCGTCGCTCGTCGTAATCATTGCACATTTGGCGTCCTGTACAGGCCAGGTTTTACCCGTATCCTCGATCGCGATATAAGAAACGGCCGCTTCCTCGAGTAACTCGTACAGGTCGAACCGCCCGTGATTTTCATCGTACAGGGCAAAGGACACGAAACAGAGGTCGATGACAAGCAGCTTGTGATGATCCTTGCAGAAACGGATGACTTCCTCGAACCCTTTGCTGCCGTGCTTCAGGAGACTGAAGCCGGTAGGATTGTTGGGGTCGACCAGGAAGAGTACATCTGTATGGACCGCACGCTTGAGATTGGCATAGATTGTCTCAGGATCGGCCAGAACATTCTCAGCAATGGGGCTCAGCTCGATCCCTACATTTTTCAACACGTCAGGCAGGTTGTCGAAGCAGGGCTCAATGAGCGTGACCGTCATCTGGCGCTGCTTGAGATACATCGCCGTGATCAGCGTCGAGATCGAGGCCGCATAGGACAGGAGCGTCTTCCCCTTCGCCAATGCCGTAGGCTGCTTGTGCAGTCGGAAGAAGACGTCGATGAAGCGCTGCTCCAATGTCGCCTGTGAGCTCTGCTCGGCCTCGTACCAGAGGTCCGGCAGGCACGAGAGGATCTTTCGCTGGCTGGAAGACTGACCCTGGTGAGTGTGAGCGTCGGCAAGGTTGAACTTGGTCTTGAGTGCCTGGATCTCATGCTGCGTAAGATCGATGAGCCTGCTGACGTCTTCGTTCAAGACAGCATTGGGCGGAATCATTAAGACAGCACCTTTATGCGTAGCGCTGCAGCCCCGAATCATCGCTTCAGTCGGAAGCAGCCGAAGGCTTGGACTTCTCAGCTAGTGGTCCGCGCGGAAAAACCCGTGGCATTCGGGCGCGCCTGGATCCCACGTCGCGGCGGTGCGGATCGCTCGAGGACAACCAGTACACGGCGCGACCCGCGCGGAGCGCTTCGCCTTGCGAGACGGGGAGCACTCCGCCCGGGCCCTCGGTGTCGACGGAACTTTCCGCTTGGACCACGCTGCATACAGCAGGTCGGTTATACGCGCGTCGAATTAGTCATCCACACTCCTCTGACGAAGAGCCATGGTCCTACAACGGCTCAGGGCTGTCAAGCATATGTCGGTCAAATCTTGCAGAAGTCATCAAATGCTTGAGGCTGGTTAACCTGCGGTTAAGAAGGTACTCACGGGGCGCTCCTGCTGACCACATCGCCAAGACCCAGAACAATAGTAAGTAGCCATATATGGTGATAAGGGGGCTCATCCCTGGCCTGCTCGCCCGCACAGCTACCCGTCTTGCGTCACGAAGGACGCCGTCGATGCGGGCCACGGACCGTCCTTACGACTCAGAGCGCCGAGCCTGGTCGACCTCGCAGCCCCCTCCACCTTTGACATCGACACGTGCCGCTTGACGGGCTGCGACAATCACCTCATGCGCATCTCCGCCAAGATCGACTATGCAGTGCGGGCGCTCGCGGAACTCGCAGCCGCCGGCGACGGACCGGTCAAGGGTGACGTTATCGCCACGAGGCAGGGTGTCTCGGTCAACTTTCTCGAGAACATCCTGAGGGACCTGCGACGCGCGGGGCTCGTGGCCAGCCAGCGAGGATCGGTCGGGGGCTACTGGCTCGCGGTCCCCGCCGAAGACGTCACGATCGCCGACGTCATCCGGGCCGTCGAGGGTCCTCTCGCCGACGTTCGGGGCATGCCGCTCGAGGACCTGGACTACTCGGGACCGGCCCAGGCGCTGCGCGAGGTCTGGGTTGCCACACGGGCCAGCCTGCGCATGGTTCTCGAAGCAGTGACCATCGCCGACGTGGCGAACGCACGCCTGCCCGCTGTCGTGCGGCAGCTCACCAAACCGCCCGAGGCGTGGATCCGCAAGTAGACGGACCGGGACGATGTGCAGTTTCAGCAAGATCCGGCGGGAAGTGCACATCTGCCCGCTCGCGGTTGACGAACAGCTCCGAATTCGCCAAAGCGAGAGGTCGCCGAACTTCGAGGCCGCGTCGATGAGCTCTCAAATCGTATAGATTTCTCTCTCGTCATTTTTGGTATAGTTTTTACTGTAATTTTTGCGGTCGGCGGCGGCGTTTCGCTCTACAGATTTTTCAAGGGAGAGTCTCGAGCTGCAGAGTCCCATCAGCTCTTCACCGCGGGAGAAGCGGCAGCGCAGGGGAGGGCCGGTGAGACTCATGAGTTGTCGAAGGGCACCCTGGAGATCGTAAACGCAACACTACAAATTGCAAAGGAGGAGAGCGATAGGCGCGCGAAGTCAATCGAAGCAAAGGCAAAGGAAACACTGGGAGAGCTGGACGGTCAGGCAACGTTTCTCGTTTCAAGGATTCCTGAGGACGACGTGCATGAGCTTGCCTCCAACCCGACGCTGCGCTCCGAACTCAGTAAACTCGCTCGGAGGATTGACGGCTTCGAGACAAACCGGCTCATTTTTCAAGAGACCCCAGAGCTGACTCCCCATATTCTGTTTATTCGCGGCATGGATTTTCATTTTAATCAAAACTTCGAAGGATCGCTGGCTTCTTGGAAGCAAGTTGTGGTTGACAAAGAGAGCTCAGATGAGCTCAAGAGTCTTGCATGGTACTGGATGGGACGTGAGCAGAACAATCTTGCAAAATTCGAAGAGGCCGAGCAGAGCTTTGCCAACGCAAGGCGGAGCGCTTCGGCCGTGATGGATTTCGAACTGCAGCGAAACATCCTGGAATCAAAATTCTTTAACAAGGACAAAGGAAAGGCCGCTGACCTGATCGAACCTCTTCAGAAGTTACTGAATAGAGTCGCACCTGGGGGCGACGCTAACGGATCAAGTGTAAGTAGGGTGAGAGGAAAAGTTTTGACAACATTGGGCAATGTGAGGATCGAAGCTGGTGACGAATGTGGAGGCGCGGGCTCCCAAGAGGCGAGAGATCACTATGAGAGTGCGCTGGACATTTTTGAACAAGCAAGGGACCAAGATAAGTGGGCACTATTCGGGAAGGCGGAGGCCCTGTACTCGCTGGGAAGATTCGATGAGGCGTACCCGATCTACCGCGACAAGCTCCGGCGCCAAGCTGTTGATGAGTATCACCGCAGGGTTGAGCCGAGGGCGAGAACGGTCGCGCGGACGCTGGAGCTGATCTGCTGCATTCGGGTCCCTGATCTTTGGAAAGACGTGCCAACGGCCAGCGAGAACGTGCTCGCATCCCTCGACGAGGTCGATGAAAACCTGACAGTCTATTCAGAGATCTGGCATCGAAACGTAAGCAAGCCGCGATTTCGTGGCCAAATCGAGCAGTTGATGCGTGAGTGGGAAGAGCGTCGCTCCCAGCCCCCGACCGCTTGACCCCTCAAGCGTTCGCCGGTCTCAGGGGCGCGAGGCGAGGCGCTCGTCGAGCTGGTGGACGCAGTCGAGGTCGGCGTGGCGCAGGTCGAGGCGGGCGCGGACCCCCAGGATGCGCTGCACGCCGTTCGGGTAGCGGGCCGAGGTGGCGTAGCCGTGCGCCTCGGCGAGGTCCGCGCAGGCCTGCTCGGGGTGGCGCTCGATGCGGGCCAAGCCGAGATCAGCGAGCAGGAGGACTCGGCGACCGTCGTCGAGCGGCTCGTTCAGCGCTGCGGACAGGCAGCGGTCCGCGTCGTCGGCCCGGCCGAGCAGCACAAGCGCCGTGCCCCGGAACCCGTCCAGCCTCGGCTGGTCCCACACGCCGAACCGTCCGTCGTGGACCCCGCCCATCTCCCCGGAGGCTTGGGCCTGCTCCAGCGCCCGCTGGGCGTCGTCGAACAGCCGCGCAGAGGTTTTGGCGTGCTCTCTGCCGAGACGCTTCGCGGCGGCGTGCTCGACGGCTGCGCGCGCGGCCATCCACGAACGGGCCAGCGCAGGCGAGCCGGTCGCCAGCGCGTAGGCCTGGTCGGCCAGCTTGACCGCTGCCCTCGTGTCCCCGCCGACGCCCCCGCGGAACGTGGTCGACGGCAGCAACGAGGCCGACGCGAGCGCCCGGGCGTGCGTGTCGCGCGCGCCGACCTGGAGCGCGAGGGACTCGGCGAGCGCCCAGGACGCGCGGGCGTCGGCGCGGCGGTTCAGGTTGAACGACAGCCAGCCGACCCACAGCGCGACCTCGGCGGCATGCGTGGTCAGACGTGTCCGGTCGGCGGGGTCCATGGGCTCGTCGAGCAGCTCGAGCACGGTCTTGGCGTGGCCGCGAGCCGGCCGAATGAGCACACCCGGGGGGCGTTCCCGGTTGACGGCGGTGAGCGTGCCGGTGACCGCCTCGAGGCTGTCGATCAACCCGGCATCGACGCGGGACCGGTCCAGCACGGCGGCGACGCGCGCGATCGTGTCCAAAGGTACGAGCGCGGCGACCAGCCCTGCCGCGAAGGCTTTGTCGACCTGCCTGCGGTGCGTGCCGTCTCCGTTCGTCTTGGGCAGCACCGAGTCTGGCACCCACACGTCGGCGTTGCCGCGCACCCGGAGCGCGAACCGCCTGAGGGTGTCCATGTCGGCCCGCTCGAGCGCCTTGTCGAGCGCCCGCTGCTTGGTCGCCTTCGGGACGATGCCCGGGCTCTTCTTCCAGGCATCGACGGTGGCGGCACCGACGCCCAGCCGGGCAGCGAAGTCGTAGATGTTGTCCCGCGTCGCGACCCACAGCGCGGCCGCCAGCTCACCGGTCCATTGGTGGACCGTGATCCTGCGGTCGCTGCCGGCCGGGGCCGGCGCCGCCGGCTGCGGTGACGGCGGTATGCGCCTGGCCTGCCGGCGTTGCGGGCGCTCGTCCATCGCGCTCCCCCTGCTCGTCGATGTGGGAGAGGCAGCGTAGACCTGCGGCCAGCCTGACCTTTGATCAACCTGAACACGGCCGAACCTGACCGGCGCCTGGGGTGGGTTGACCCGAGGACGAGCGGCAATCAGCGCGAGAACCCGGTTGCCCGGGCATGGCCGCGCTCAGGCGTGTGTGGTTGTGCCCATGCCGGGTGAGCAGTCCACGGAATGCCAGAGGACAGCGCAGA
>JBOGEB010000078.1:0-1857 GCA_050743125.1 Egibacteraceae bacterium | reverse complement strand
CAGCGACCTGGAGCAGGTCGACCAGATCATCAAGAGAGAGCTCCAGCCGGGTGTGGTTCTCTATAACCCACCGGAGCGGATGCGGGTCGATGACCCTGTTCGGGTCGAGGTCCGGATCAGCCGTGCATTCTCGGAGGGAATTCGCCAGGGTTTGCGAGGACGGGGCGAGCCTCGCGTCGAAGGGCTGCTGGTCGGCACTTTCATGAGGGCGCGGTTGCAAGGCAGCGCTTTCGACATCACCCCGATTGGCTCCGACGTCCAACCAGTGTTGGCTGCAGGCTTCACGGAGTGGCGCTGGGACGTGCGACCGACGGTGTCAGGAGTCCACCCGCTCTATGTCGTCGTGACCGTCGTCCACGAGGGCACAACGCTGGCGGAGCCACCGCCGTTCGAGCGCCGCATCGATGTTGCGGTCAACCCCGCGTACTGGCTGAAGTCCAACTGGGAGAAGCTGCTCGGCGCGCTCGCCGGCGTCGTCGGTCTCGCCGAGGCCTACAGGCGGCTCCGGCACAAGGGCAAAGGCGAACGACCGGCGGCGTGACGCCGCCCGACACGCCGTATCCTGAGTGCTGCGGGCGGTGGACGCTCCGCCACCGAAGGAGGCCAGCCAATGCAGCTTGGGATGGTCGGCCTGGGACGGATGGGCGCGAACCTCGTCCGCCGGCTGATGCGCGGCGGACACGAGTGCGTGGGCTTCGACATCGACCGCGCCGCCGTGGAGCAGCTCGAGAGCGAGGGCGCGATCGGGGCCACGTCGCTCGACGACCTCGTCGCCAAGCTCGCCCCGCCGCGCGCCGCGTGGATCATGGTGCCCGCCGCCTACGCCGGCCAGACGGCCGGGGACCTCGCCGACCGGATGGAGCCCGGCGACATCGTCATCGACGGCGGCAACTCCTACTACCGCGACGACGTCGACCGCGCCAAGGCCCTGCGCCCGCGCGGCATCCACTACGTCGACGTCGGCACGAGCGGCGGGGTGCACGGCCTCGAGCGCGGCTACTGCCTGATGATCGGCGGCGAGGACGAGATCGTCGCGCACCTGGACCCGCTCTTCGCCACGCTCGCGCCGGGCGTCGACGCCGCCACGCGCACACCCGGCCGCCAGGGCACATCGACTGCCGCCGAGCACGGGTACCTGCACTGCGGCCCCACCGGCGCCGGCCACTTCGTGAAGATGGTCCACAACGGGATCGAGTACGGGATCATGGCCGCCTACGCCGAAGGCCTCGCGATCCTGCGCAAGGCGAACGTCGGCGCGGCCGAGCGGGCCGCCGACGCCGAGACCGCGCCCCTGCGCGACCCCGAGGCATACCGGTACGACATCGCGGTCGCCGAGGTCGCCGAGGTGTGGCGCCGTGGGAGCGTGGTCGGCTCGTGGCTGCTCGACCTCACCGCCGCCGCGCTGCACGCCGACCCCGACGTGGCCGGCTTCAGCGGACGGGTGTCGGACTCCGGGGAGGGTCGCTGGACGGTCATGGCCGCCGTGGACGAGGGCGTCCCCGCGCACGTGTTGACCGCCGCCTTGTACGAGCGGTTCAGCTCGCGCGGCGAGGCCGACTTCGCCGACCGGATCCTGTCGGCGATGCGCAAGGAGTTCGGCGGCCACGACGAGCGACCGGCGTAGCCCGCAGTGCGAAGAACGTGTTTGAGGATCGCGGCCTTACTGCCGGCAGGTCGGTGACTTTCCTCCGGATCCGAAGGAAAGTTGCAGGTCAGATGGGCAAGGCGGCAGCTCGGTGTGCCCTGGCGGCGGGGTGGGCACGCAGCGGCGCCGACGCCCGCGCCAGTCCGCGTGGCGCTCGGAGACCGCAGGTCATGCCGCGCAAGCGGGTGCCGGACGCGGCCTCGCGCGGCTGC
>JBOGEB010000077.1:0-17748 GCA_050743125.1 Egibacteraceae bacterium | reverse complement strand
TCCAACACCGAGCCCTGATGACCGCGCAATACCACCAGCTCGCGCCCGCCCACCAGATCCCAGACCCGTACTGCACCGTCCCCGCCGACGCTGACCACACGCCGTCCATCGGGACTGAACGCAGCGCCGAAGACTCCGCCTTTGTGGCCGCGCAGCCTGGCGCGCACCCGCGATTCCAACGTGGCCTGCCGAAGGGCAGCCTCGGCCTCCCCGGTTGGTCTGATCTCAAACGCCTTCCTGGCCAGCAGAAGACCCAGCTCCGGATCGCTCGATAGCTGGACCGTAGCGTTGGCCGTCACCTGGCGGGACAGTGCCAGGTTGCGCTGATCGACCGCCCGGTAGGCCTGCAACAGTGCCAGCACGACCATGGCGCTGAGGCCAATCACGGTCAGGCGCACCCGCCGGCGCTTTGCAACGCGCTCGCGAGCCTCGCGCTCGCGGCTGGCGGCCAGGAAGGCACGCTCCAAATCGTTGAGCGGCTCAAGCGGTCGGTCCTGCCAGGCGGCCAGACGGGCTCCGCGGTAGAGAAACCCCTCTTCACGCCCGTTCTGGTCCCACTCACTGGCCGCCTCGGTCAGGCGCCGGTGGGCGCGCAGCGCCTCCCGGTCGTCGTTGATCCAGCTGCGCAGCTTGGGCCAGCCGCGGATGAGCGCCTCGTGGGCGACCTCGACGCTGTCCTCGTCGAGGGTGACGAGCCGTGCCTCAGCCAACCGGTTCAGCACCAGCTCCACCGTCTCGGTGTCCCGGCCGTCGAGCAGCTCGGCCCGCTGAGCCCGCCGACGGGTGTCCTCGGTGCCCTCGCCCAGCGCGGTCAAGCGCAAGAACACGTCCTTGGCAATTCCTTGCTGAGCAGGGTCCAGCGTGCCGTAGACGGTCTCGGCGGTCTGCGCGATTGCCTGGCGCACGCCACCGGCATCCTGGTAGCCAGCCAACGTGAGCGTGCGACCGCGTCGGCGTTCCCAAGTCTCAAACAGCGCATGCGACAACAGCGGCAACGACCCCGGCTCATCGCCCAAGTCGTCGAGTACCGTCTCGACCAGCCCCGGCTCGAGCGCGATGCCGGCGCGTGCTGCGGGACCTTCGATCGCTCGGCGCAGGTTGGCGGTGCTCATCGGGCCAACCAGCGCCTGGTTGTCTTGAAGGGCACCGACGAGCTCGGGATACTCGGCGCAACGGGCATAGAAGTCGGCGCGGATGGCAAGGACCACCTTGGCCGGGCTGTCAGGATCGTCGGCGAGGTCGACGACAGCCTCGAGGAAGCGCCGCCGCTCGACCTCGTCGCGGCACAGCGCGAAGATCTCCTCGAACTGATCGACCACCAGCAGCACCCGTGCGCCGGGCGGCGCGTCCAGCAACGCCTGACGGACGGCCAGACGAAGGTGGCCCGGCGAGGTTTGCAAATCGGCGAGCAGCGACCCGGGGGCCACCCCTCGCACGAGGGAGATCCGGAGCGCGAGCTCCTCCAGCGGATGAGCGCCGGGAGTGAGCACGACGGTGGTCCACGTGCTCGCCTCCGGCAGCAGGCCACGCCATACCGCAGGCAGGAGCCCGGCGCGCAGCACCGACGACTTGCCGCTGCCCGACGGTCCGAGCACGGCGAGGAACGGCGTCTCGGACAGCCGAGCGGCCAGCTGGGCGACCAGCTCCTCGCGTCCGAAGAACCACTCGGCGTCCTCGGGTTGGAAGGTCTCGAGACCCTTGTACGGGCAGGGTCCAGGCGCCGGAGACGGGTCTTCCTCCTCGGGCTCTGGGCCAGGGGTGACCGGGGGCGCAGCGGAGGGCTTCAGCCAGTGCAAGACCTCGTTGGTCTTGGTCAGTTGCTCACGTGCCAGGTCAGTCTGGTGACGCAGGACGGCACCCTGGTGGGCCTGCTCTTGCTGGATCGCAACCACCGTTTGGTGGGTCTCGTCGAGCATCCAGCGGAACTCGACGAAGTGCCCGCCAAGCTCAGCGAACGCCTTGCTGAGCGCCACCTGGACGTCCCCGGAGGTCGACTCCAACGCGACCTCGACGCCGTGTACACGCTGGAGCAACACGGCCATGTCGGCGCGTAACCCCGCAGTGCGCTCGTCATCGGCCACGAGGCAGGCGTCCAGATCGTGCTCCAGCGCCTCCCGGAACTCGTCCTGAGACGTCGGCTCACCGCCCTTCTGGCGCAGGCGGGTGAGTGCCTCCTTGAGGAAGTTGCCAAGGTAGCCGCTGCCGACCGACCCAAACAGCGCAACGAACTCCTCAACCGACTTGGGGACGTTGCCGACCAAGGGCCAGACCATCGGCATGCAAGCAGCAGCCACGAGCATGGCGATGATCCCTGTCGGCGCCGCACGCGTCAGCCGCGCACCCTGACGCCGAACCGCCGCGCGGATCGAATCACGCGCGGCGCGCGCTTCGTCCAGTGTTTGCGCCACCCTGGCCCCCGTTACGGACCACCAACGCAATGCAACTCAGATCCGGATGATGCCGATCAATACGTATGGTAGTTCAATAGTTTCAGACGGTCAGGAGTTCCCCTATTGTCCGGGAGCCGAGCCGCAGCGATGACGATCAGCGCCTACGCCCGATGACGATGCGGTCCCGGCCAGCGAGGTCGGGCAGCACGGCAACGTCGCGCAGTCCGGCGGCACGGGCGAGACTCGCGGTGAGCTCGGCGCGGGACGGGTCGACCTCCAGGAGAAGCCAGCCTCCGGGGCGGAGCCACTGTGGGGCTGCAGCGATGAGACGGGCAGCGACCTCGGTGCCATCCGGGCCAGCGACGAGCGCCTCGAACGGGTCCCAATCCCGCACCTCAGACTCGGCGGCGGCGAGCTCGGCGGGCGTGAGGTAAGGCGGGTTCGAGACGAGCACATCGACCGCGCCACGCAGATCGGCTGGGACGGGGTCGAGCAGATCACCGCAGAGCACGAGCACAGCGCTCGCGCAGCAGCGGGCGGTGTTCTGGCGGGCGAGCACAACGGCCGCTTCCGAGAGGTCCGTCGCCACTACGGCGCGCGGGCTGGCCTCGGTCGCGACCGCGCATGCCACGGCCCCGGTCCCGGTGCAGGGCTCTACGACGACGCCGCCGGGCGGGACCCGGGCGATCGACTCGCCGGCGAGCAGCTCGGTCTCGGGCCGCGGGATGAACACCCCCGGCCGGACCAGCAAGTCGAGGTGGCGGAAGCCGACCGAGCCGACGATGAGCTGGAGCGGCTCCCTTGCTGCGCGACGGGATCCGAGCGCCGCGAAGCGGCTCGCGGCCCCAGGCGGCAGCGGCTGCCCGCCGCGCGTCAGCAGCTGCGCCCGTGACCAACCAAGCACGTGCCGGGCCAACAGCTCGGCATCGATCTCGGGTGTAGGGACCCCAACGGCACTCAGCCGGCGGGTGAGCTCAGCGACGGCCTCCCGGACGGCGGTCACGGGATGCCAGCCTGCAGCTTTCCTCCACATACAGAGGAAAGCTGCGTACCGCCACGCATCGGGCTGCTCGAGACCGCACTTTTCCTCCGGATCAGAAGGAAAGCTGTCGTTGCAGTTGCGGCGCCGGTCACGGGCTTTCGGAGAGCGCCTCCAGGCGGCGGCGCTGCTCCTCGGCGGTCAGCGCCTCGAGCAGGGGGTCGAGGACCCCCTCCATCACGCTCGTCACGTTGTGGACGGTGAAGCCGATGCGGTGGTCGGTGATCCGGCTCTGGGGGAAGTTGTAGGTGCGGATTTTCTCGGAGCGGTCGCCGGTGCCGATCTGGGCGGCGCGGGCGTCGGCGCGCTCCTTGGCGGCGCGCTCGCGCTCGGCCTGCAACAGGCGCGCTCGGAGGATTCGCAGAGCCTTCTCCCGGTTCTGGATCTGGGACTTCTCGTCCTGGCAGCTCACGACCAGGCCGGTGGGCAGGTGCGTCACCCGCACCGCCGAATCCGTCGTGTTCACCGACTGCCCGCCGGGTCCAGAGGATCGGTACACGTCGATCCGCAGATCCCCGGGATCGACCTCGACGTCGACCTCCTCGGCCTCGGGCATGACCGCGACCGATGCGGTCGAGGTGTGGATCCGCCCGCCTGACTCGGTGACGGGCACACGCTGGACGCGATGGACGCCGGACTCGTGCTTGAGCTTGGAGTACGCGCCACGGCCGTGGACAGAGAAAATGACCTCCTTCACGCCCCCAATGCCCTGCGCGGATGCGCTCATCTCCTCGGTCTTCCACCCGGCGCGCTCGGCGTACCGGCTGTACATCCGGTAGAGCTCCCCCGCGAAGAGCCCGGCCTCGTCCCCGCCGGCGCCAGCACGGATCTCGACGATCACGCCCTTGTCGTCGAGCGGGTCCTTCGGCAAGAGCAGGACACGCAGCCGATCGAGCAGCGCCGAAGCCTGGGCCTGGAGGTCCTCGGCCTCGGCCCGGAACAGCTCACGGTCGCCAGGCGTCGACTCGTGGGCCAACTCCCGCGCCGCCTGCTCGTCCCCCGTCGCCCGACGGTACGCCCGGTAGGCATCGACGACCTCCTCGAGCCCCGCGCGCCGCTTGGCCACCGACGTGTACCGGGTCGAGTCGGCGAGCACCCCGGGGTCGCCGAGCGCGGCGGTCAGCTCCTCGTACGTGCGCTCGGCCTCGTCGAGTCGGTCGAACAGGTCAGCCATCGACGACTCGAGGCAGACCCAGGTTGGCGGCGCCCACCGAGTCCGTGCCCCATACCACAGGCGACGGCAGCGCCGAAGTCCGGCCGGCGAGCTCGCTTACCGGCACCACGGCCTCGAACGCGCGGACGGCGACCTCGATCTGGTCGTCGGTCGGCGGCTTCGTCGTCATCATCTGGAGCCACATGCCTGGCTTCATCAGCGCCCGCACCGCCAGGTTGTCCCGGCCAGCGCCCAGCCGCAAACCCTCGTAGGCCAGGCCGGCCACCACCGGCAGCAGGAGAATGCGCAACAGGATCTGGTAGACGGCCACGACGACGGCTCCGCCAGGCGGGGCGGGTACGAGCACCCCCACGAGCGTGTACGTCAGGATCGCAATGAGCATCACCATGAGCAGGAAGTTCGTGCCACAACGGACGTGAAGCGTCGAGTAGCGATCGATCGTTCCAGGCTCCAACCGCTCGCCGTGCTCCCACGCCGCGATCGTCTTGTGCTCCGCGCCGTGATAGGCGAACACACGCCGGATGTCTGCAAAGGCGCTCATCCCAAACAAGTAGCCGAGGAAAAGCGCGATCCGGATGAGGCCCTCGAGGAGGTGATACACAAGCCCAGTGCCGGTCGCGCGGGCGAGGAACGCGAGCCCGACGTTCGGCAACACGATGAACACTCCGACGAACGCGAGCAGCGCAAGAATGAGGCTGCCACCGATCTGTTTGCTCGACAGGCGCTCGTCCTCATCGAGCGAGGCGTTCGCCGAGATCGACAGCGCGCGCGTCCCGATGGTCAAAGCGTCGACCAGCCCGAACATTCCGCGGAACATCGGCTTGGCCCAGATCGGTTTGCGCTGCGGCAGGTCGCTGGTGGGATGGCGTTCCAAATAGATCTCCCCGGAGGGGCGACGCACGGCGACGGACCAACAGCGGGCACCGCGCATCATCACCCCTTCGATGACCGCCTGGCCGCCGTAGTAGTGGGGGGGGGTGATTCCGGCTGGGGCTCGCGTCGTCTCGACTCGATGAGCACCCCCGTCACCCCCCATGGGCGTTTGCTGCGTGTCAGCGGGCACGTCAGCGCTTCCTGGTTCCGACCTTCTGCTGCCGCTTGGCCTCGACCTCGGCGACCGCGGCCTGCTTGGCTTGGGTCTTCGCGTAGCGCTGCTTGTAGCGCTCGACGCGCCCACCCGAGTCCACAAGCTTCTGCTTGCCTGTATAGAACGGGTGGCACTGGTTGCAAAGCTCGACGCGGATCTCGGGCTTCGTCGCCCGCGTGGTGAACTCGTTGCCGCACGAGCAGCGCACGCGGGCGAGAACATACTCGGGGTGAATTCCCTGTTTCATCAACACACCTCTACGTCTGAAGGTTCGACTTCTGGATCTGGACCAGGAACTGGTTGTTGCTGCGGGTCGAGCGGATCCTGTCGATCAGCAGCTCGACCGCCGCTGGGCCCTCGAGCGCGTGGAGGACACGGCGGAGCTTCCAGATGATCATCAGATCCTCCTTGTCGAGCAGCAACTCCTCCTTGCGGGTGCTGCTCGCCTCGATGTCGATCGCGGGGAAGATCCGCTTCTGCTCGAGGCGGCGGTCAAGCCGCACCTCCATATTTCCGGTGCCCTTGAACTCCTCAAAGATGACCTCGTCCATTTTGGAGCCGGTCTCAATCAGCGCGCTGGCGATGATCGTGAGGCTCCCGCCGTCCTCGATGTTCCGGGCGGCGCCGAAGAACCGCTTCGGCGGGTAAAGGGCGGTCGAGTCGACGCCACCGGACATGATCCGGCCCGACGCCGGTGCCGACAGGTTATAGGCGCGCGCAAGGCGCGTGATGGAGTCGAGCAGCACGACGACGTCGTGGCCGAACTCGACAAGCCGCTTCGCCCGCTCCATCGCGAGCTCGGCGATCTGGGTGTGGTCGTCGGCCG
Organism: Egibacteraceae bacterium; assembly: GCA_050743125.1. Lineage (GTDB taxonomy): Bacteria > Actinomycetota > Nitriliruptoria > Euzebyales > Egibacteraceae > JBOGEB01. The sequence continues at coordinate 11,232 of JBOGEB010000077.1, read as the reverse complement.
GCCGGTCGAACGTCGAGGCGATCACCTCACCCGGGATCGACCGGCGCATGTCGGTGACCTCCTCGGGACGCTCGTCGACGAGGACGACCATGAGGTGGCACTCGGGGTTGTTGAATGCGATCGCCTGGCCCAGCTCCTTGAGGATCGTCGTCTTCCCGGCCTTCGGCGGGGACACGATCAGTCCGCGCTGCCCCTTCCCGATCGGCGCGATGAGGTCGATGATCCGCATGGAGATTGGGCCGTCCGGCGTCTCCAGCCGCAACCGCTCCTGTGGAAAGAGCGGCGTCATGTCCTTGAAGTCGGGACGGTGCGGCAGAGAGCCGTTCTCGTCGGGGCTCGTCCCGTTGGCCTTCAGCACCTGGTGGAGCGCTGGCACCTTCTCGTTGTGCCGCTGGGCGCGGATCGGTCCCTCGATCACGTCACCCCGGCGCAGGCCGTGCTTGCGGATCTGGCCTTGCGAGATGTAGACGTCACGGTCTCCCGGCAGGTAGCCGCTGGTGCGGAGGAAGCCATAGCCCTCCGGCAGGACGTCGAGCACGCCGGTCCGGATCTCGCCGGGCTCGGCACTGGCGTCGTCGTCCCGCTCGCGGACCCGCTGAGCCTGCGGTGGGCGGACTTCGGGCTTGCCTCCCCGCCGCCGCTCACGGCGGCTGCGGCGCTTGTTGCGGTTGCCGCCAAAACCGTCGTCGTCGGCGACCTGCCGGCTACGAGCATCGCCGTCTCTCGCGGTCGGCTCATCGCGGCGCGGCGCCTCGATCGGACGGGCTCGAACCTGGGTCTGCTGCCGCTGCGCGGGTTTGGCCTCGGCATCGGTTTCGGCCTCGGCGTCGGTGTCGCGCGTGCGGGCACGCGCGCGGGTCCGCACGCGGGTGCGGACCAACCCGTCGGCCGCCTCGGCCTGGCCACCAGGGGAGGCGTCAGCATCCATCGCCGGCTCGCCGGGTGCGCTCTGACTCCGCTCGTCCCGCTGGGGCGCGGCGTCCCCGATCGGGCGATCGCTCCCGCCGGACTGTCCGCTTTGCCGGGCGCGTTCTTGATCGCGCTCCTGAGCGGGCGCGCGAGGGTTTCCGCCGTTCGCAGTCTGGATGATCGCTTGGATGAGATCGGCTTTGCGTAAGCGCTGGTAGCCGCGCATCTGGAGGTGGGCGGCGATGCCCTTCAGCTCGGTGAGCTGCTTACTTGCGAGGGCACTCTGGTCCATCATTGCTCCTGTGGTCCACGGCGGGTGCCGTGGTGGGTGGGTCGGGACGTCCTCAGCCGCCAGTGGCGGCCTCTGCGTTGGTCTGGTGGGGAACTCGCGGCGCGGGTCTGGGCTCCAAATGGGGCGCGTCGGTCGCCGCCGACACGACGAGCTCCATCACCCGTTGGACGGTCGCGTCGAGCGCGTGGCTGGAGATGACGGGCACCCCGTGCTCCAGCGCGAGCGCGTGGACGTAGTCCTGGATCTTGCGGATGTCGTCGAAATGGTTCAGGCAGCGCCGGTCCCCGCCTCGACGCGTGTCGGCGGCACGCGCCACGAAGTGGCTCCGGTGGACCTGCCGGTCGTCGATGCTGATCACCGTCGGGACGACGATCGCCGCCTCCCGCGGCGGCAGCCTGTGGGGCCGCTCGTCGATGACCTCCGCGACGTGGAACGCCTCGTACGGCGGGAGTCCCGCCCCCATGACCGAGGTGGCCATCAGCCCTTTCGAGTACGGCAGTCCAGCCTTGCCGTCCCGCACCGTGACATGACGGCGACCGCGGGCACGGCCTTCAGCGTTTCGTAGGGGGTCCATCGAGAGTGGACTGGCTCCAATTCAGTCCGGTCTTCAGCGTGGTCCCAGCCGGTCGGCTCCGGATCGCGCGGCGACCGGATGGGTGTCTATTGCTCCGCAGTTCCTCCGTCGGATCCCGCGAAGCGCGCCTCGGCCTGGTCAGCCAATGCTCGGACCACGCTTGAGAAGGCCTCCTCGGCCTCGGTCTTCCCGGGAGAGCCGACCACGATCGGACGGTTGTCGCAGACCACCATCCGTACGCCGAGCGCGGCGGCAGCCCGCGCCGCGACATCCACGGCGGCGGCCTTCAACTCCACCAGCAGCACATCGAACGCCCCCGCCCGCTCCAGATCTGCGCGAAGCGCGGGCCGGTCCGCGAGGCGGCTACTGGTCGCCACCACCTCGCAGCCATAGCGCTCCTGCAGGTACGCCGCCAACGCGGCGGTGACTGAGGTTGGCGCGGTTGTCGCGAAGAAGATCTTTGCACCACACACCGATCCCAGAGGTACGGGGCGGAGGACAGTGCGTACCACGACGACGCGTTGCGAAATGCTACGGATTGCCTCGAGGACGGCCTCAACTTGGGTTGGCGAGGATCTCGGAGACTCGCACATTGTAACCGCGACGAGGTCCGCCAGCAATACGCGGTAAGCGCCGAGGTAGCCGCGCACCAACTCCGGGTCGGCGTAACCAGGAACGACGAGGATCGTCGCGTCCGCGTGGACCGGCGGAATCGCGGCGCCGCTCCCCTCCAGCAGCAGCAGGTCGCCGGGCAGTCGGTTGGCGGCGTTGACTGCCAGCGCGACGTTCGAGCTGCCAACCGCGCCGGCAAGCCCACCGCCACAGCGGCGCGCGCCGACGGTCGCCACGCCGGCGGTGACCGCGTCCTCGTAGAAGTCGCTCGCCGCGTGGCCGCCCGCATCGACGATCTCCAACAGGGCGGTCGCGTCGAGCGTGCGGCCGGCCTCGACGACCACCGGCTCGGGCGGCCCGCCCCGGCCCATCGCGACGACCACCGGGGTGCGGCCCGCGGCGGTGAGGATCCGCGCGACCTCGCCCGCCACCGCGGTCTTCCCGATCCGCTTGCCCGTGCCGATCACCGCGATGGAAGGGCGGTTCGCCAGCACCTGCCGCGGCGGCGGCCAGAAGCGGAAGTCAGCGCCCGCGTACGCCACCCCCGCGTGGAGCGCATGGGCGGCGAGCTGCATCCGACGGCGGGCGTCGAGTACCGGCTCGTCGGACAGGTCGACGACCACATCGGCGTGATGCTCCTTGACGAGCCGGCGGATCGCCTGCGCGGCCTCGGTCACGTCCCAGCCGGCTTCGCGTGCGTCGGCGGTCCCCGCCGGGCTGACCGGGACCCACTCGACGGGGATCCCCAGGTCGACATCAGCGCCGCGGTCACCCACCTTCTCGGTCCCACCGAGGAACAGCGCGACGACTGGACGCGTGCCGGACGCACAGAGGTCGGCGAGAGCCTCCCGGACGACCGGCGGGTAGTGCTCCCCGTCGACCAGAACGACCGCGTCGCGCCCGCTCAGCCGGCCCTCCGTGAGGGATCCTGGACCAAGGCGTCACCGATCGCGGGGTGGCCCGTGTCCTTCGGCCGGGTCGGCTCTTGCGCACGAAGCGGCTCTTTGGCCCGGAGCGGCGCGGCGAAGAGCGGCTCGAACTCGCGGTGGTACTGCTCGCCAGTACAGACGTTCCAGTGCGCAATAAGCATCGACGGGCCAAACGGATACTTCCAATGGATACGGACTTGACCGCGCTCATACTCGATCAGCGAGTAGCACGGCTTTGTCTCACCACGCAGCCGCAGGCTCGACATCGTGCCGGCGCTCGCAACGTACATGTGCTCAAGCCGCCAGACGTGGGGGACGTGCTTGTGCCCGGTGAGCACGAGGTCGACGCCCGCCGCCAACAGCAGCTCCAGCAGGTCGCCCGCGTCCTGCACGGTGCTGCGCTCCCGGCCCGTGCCGGGCACGGGGATGAGATGGTGGTGAAGCGCGAACACCTTCAGCTCGGCCTCACACTCGAACGACTCTCGGATCCAGTCGTATCGGTCCCGTCCGATCCTGCCCTCGTTCAGGTCAGGCTCGGAAGAGTCAGCCGCCACGATCCGGACCGGACCGAAATCGGCCGTCCAGTGGCACGGGCCGAACAACTTCTCGAAGTGCAGATAACCGACGTTGCGGCTGTCATGGTTACCCGGGATGGCGAGGAACGGCTGCTTGATCTGGCGGAAGTAGGCGGCCGCCGCCTTGTACTCCTGCGCAAAGCCCTCGTTCGTGACGTCGCCGGTGCAGATCACCACGTCAGGCCCGAACTCGTCGAGTTCGACAATCACACGGTTCATGAGGTTGGGGACGAAGTGCGGTGACCCCACATGTGGATCGGAGATCTGGGCAATGGTTATCGGCGTCCGGCCGTCAGGCTGGACTCCTTTGAGTGGCGCGGTGGACGGGACGGTGGGTGGATGAACCATGCGACTTCCTGGAAGAAGGAGTGGGATTAATCCACCTTAGCTCGCCCGCCGCGGGAGGCGGTTGCGGGCGCATGGCCGGATGGCGAATGTCAGAACACTCTCGGTTTCCTGCGCAGGTGAGTGTGGGGGTCGACGTCGCTCGGTGCGCGGGGTTGTGCCGGGGAAGGTCACGCCTGGCGGCTCACCATCGCCCCCGCCCGATCCCAGCTAGCCACGCGGACGTCGAACTGTCTGCCTGCCGCAGCGCGGATGGTCTCCAGGCTCTTCAGACCGTCCGCCGTCCGACCGCCCGCTTCGGTGATCACGAGCACACTCGGGCCTGCGCCGGAGAGGCAGGCGGCGATGCCAGCCGCCCGCAGCGTCCGGACCAGCGCACCAGAAGCGGCCATCTCCTCAAGGCGGGCCGGCTCGTGGAGCACGTCCCGCATCGCGCTCGGGTCGAAGGCCATCGCGCCGGCCAAGCCCGCGAGCACGACCGCAGCCCGAGCGCCGTTCGCGGCGGCCTCGTGCAGCCGGATGGCCTCGGGCAGAATGCCACGCGCGGCCTCGGTCGACTGCCGGGTGGCCGGCACGCACAGCACCGGCCGGAGCCGGTCCGTCGGGTCCAGCCGGATCGCGGCTCCGTCGTAACAGACCACGAGTCCCCCGAGGACGGCGGCAGCGGCGTTGTCGGGGTGCCCTTCGAGCTCCGCGGCGAGGTCGATGAGCTCCTGGTCCCGCCCGCCCGCCCGCGTGAGCGCACGGCCAAGCACCACACCCGCCACCGCCGCTGCAGCCGACGAGCCCATCCCCCGCTCGACTGGAATCGCGTTCTCGGCGCGCAGCGTGACGTCCGGCACGTCCGTGTTGAATCGCCGACAGTAGCTCACGACCGCACGCCATACGAGGTTGTCGTCGCCCCTGGGCAGCTCGTCGGCGCCCTCGCCGGTCGGGATGACGCGCCGCTCCCCCCGCGGCTCCACCCGCACCGTGAAGTAGACGCCAAGCGCTATGCCGAACGCGTCGAACCCCGGTCCCAGGTTCGCGCTGGTCGCCGGAACCCTGACCTCGATAGCGGTCACCGAAGGTTCAGCAGCTCCGCAGCCGCGTCCACGTCGGGTTGGACGACCGACGGCCTGGATGCGCCGGCGATAGCCCAGTCCGGGTCCTTCAAGCCATGGCCCGTCAGAACGCAGACCACCGTAGAGCCCGGGACCAGGTCGCCGTCGTCGTAGAGCTGGAGCAGTCCGGCGATGCTTGCAGCCGAGGCCATCTCGCAGAACACCCCCTCGGCGGCGGCGAGCCGGTACGCCTTGAGGATGTCCCGGTCGGTCACCGCACGAATGGATCCGCCGGACTCCTGCGCAGCGGCGGTGGCGCTTTTCCAGGACGCGGGGTTGCCGATACGGATCGCGGTCGCGATCGTCGACGGTGACTCGACCGGCGCCCCGAGAACGATCGGAGCAGCGCCTGCGGCCTGGAACCCGCGCATCACGGGCAGGCGGTCAGCCAGTCCGTCCGCGTGATACTCGCGGTAGCCCAACCAGTACGCCGTGATGTTGCCGGCGTTGCCAACCGGTATCACGTGGACGTCCGGAGCGCGCTGCAGGGCGTCGCAGATCTCGAACGCACCGGTCTTCTGTCCCTGGATGCGGTAGGGGTTGATCGAGTTGACGAGATCCACCGGATACTTCTCGGCAAGCGTCCGACAAATATCGAGCGCAATGTCGAAATTGCCCTCAACCTGGATGACGGTCGCGCCGTGGACGAGCGCCTGGGCGAGCTTGCCGAGGGCGATCTTGCCCTTGGGGATGAGCACACCGCACACAAGCCCCGCCTTCGCCGCATACGCCGCTGCCGACGCGGAGGTGTTCCCAGTCGAGGCGCAGATGACCGCCTTGGCGCCGGCCTCGACCGCTTTCGAGATCGCGAGCGTCATCCCGCGATCTTTGAACGAGCCGGTGGGGTTCGTCCCGTCGTACTTCAGCCACACCTGGCAGCGGGTCCGCTCTGACAGGACGACGCTGTGGATCAGCGGTGTCCCGCCCTCCCTCAGGGTTATGACGGGCGTGTCGGGCGTCACCGGCAGCCGGTCTCGGTACTCCTCGATCAGTCCCCGCCACTGCCGAAGACTTGTCTTGGGCGGCGCAGACACAACAGGGGCATGGCCGGTCTCGGTCATCGTCCGGAGTCTACGCCGACAAGGCTCTGCCCTGACCGCCATCATCGATTGACGTCATGAAGGAACGGGGTCCCAATGCTCGACATTTCTTGGTAGCTGTCCGTCCCGAACAGGAGGAAAGCGCCGAGGGCCCCAGGTCGACGATGCCGTCGACAGCGCGCATGACCGAGACGTGCTACAGCCCAGACCAGCGACTTGCCTTCACCCATGGGAAGCATGCGGTCACAGCGCATGCATGCCACCGGTAGGGTGGGGCGTATGCGTGGATCAGCGAGCATCGCCATCAATGCGTCCCCCGACGACGTCTACGCCGTGTTGAGCGACGTGACCCGAATGGGGGACCTCAGCCCCGAGTGCTACAAGTGCGAGTGGAACGGCGGCAGCGCCGAGGCCGTCACGGGGGCGACATTCATTGGGCACAACCGGCTGGGTGAACGGGAGTGGTCGACCTTTTGTGAGATCACCGCCGCCGAGTCCGGCCGGCTGTTCACCTTCGAGGTCGGTAGCCCCGAGGTGAAGTATGTCCGCTGGACGTATGCCCTGGAGCCGGACGGTGCGGACACAACCGTGACCGAGTCCTTCGAGCCGCTGGCCATCCCACCTGTGCTGGAGGACGTCACCGAGGAACACAGAGCGCAGCGGACCGCAGCGCTCATCGAGGGCATGAACAAGACCCTGGCCCGCCTGAAGGAGGTCGTCGAGGGCGGCTGACGGGTGCTCAGACTGGCTTCTCAGGCGCTGAGCAGGTCGACGGGTCCCAGCTCGCCGTCGATCCGGACCGGGGCAGAACGACAAAGGCCCGCAGCTGTACGCCCCGAGCCCACGAGGTCACCACTGTGGGGCATCCTCCAACCACCCGGTACGCGTCGAGAGCGTCCCGCCGGCCCGAGGCCACGGAGCGTGGCCCACGTCCGCCGGGCTTCTGGAAGGTCGCCTCCACGCGCGAATCGGCGTTCACCAGACAGGTGAGCTCGTCGAAGGGTCCTCGAGCGGCGGGTCAGCTCAGGGCACGTCGGGCCTGGGCAATGTGCTCGTCGAGGTCGATCGCCGTCTCCTGTTTGACCAGGCGGGCGAGCAATGGGGGAACGCGCTCGAGGTCCTTGACGAGGCTGGTCAGCGCGTCGCGCAACCCGCGCATGCGGGCCGCTTCCTCGGCGGGGGTGACGAGGTCGTCGATGATCGACGGGTCGGCGCGGGAGGCGACGATCGGCTCTGCCACCCCACGCACCCAGACGAGCGACCGTTGACGCGGTCCCCTGCCCTCGTGGATCGGCTCGACCGCCACTACCTCGTCCGACCGGACGTACTTTCCGTATCCCAGTGGCACCAGCTGCCCCGACTGGATCCGCATCACCAGCCCTCCTTGACGGGTTGTGGCCATTGTCGGCGCGATTACGTGCGGGCGCAGCGCAGGATCGCCGCCACCGACTGGTCGACGTCGTCGGGGGTCGTCGACCAGTTGGTCACGGAGATCCGCATGAGCGTCTGCCCGCACCACGTCGTCCCCCCCAGCCAGCAGGTGCCCTCCCGCTGCACGCGCTCGATCACCGCGCGGGTCCGCGCGTCGTGGTCCCCGTCGACCGCCAGGAACCGGACGAGCACCTGGTTGAGCACGACCTCGTTGCGGATCTCCACGCCCTCAGCGCCGCCGAGCCCGGTTGCGAACCGCCACGCCAGCGCGCAACAGCGCTCCACCAGCGCCGCGACCCCCGACCGGCCGAGCGAGGCCAGCGCCGCATAGATGGGCAGCCCGCGAGCGCGCCGGGAACATTCCGGGGTGAAGTCCATGCTGTCCCGCACCTCCCCGCCGGAGGCGAGATAGCTCGCCTGGATCCCCATCGCCGCGCGGTGCGCCTGGGGGTGGGCGCAGAACGCCAGCCCGGAGTCGTAGGGGACGCCCGGCCACTTGTGCGCGTCCGTGGCCCACGAGTCGGCCCGCTCCGCCCCGCGCACCAACGGCCGGAGCGCACGGCTGGCCGCCGCCCACAGCCCGAACGCGCCGTCGACGTGCACCCAGCCGCCCTGTGCGTGGGCGAGGTCGCAGATCACGGCGAGCGGGTCGAACGCGCCCGTGTTCACGTTCCCGGCCTGAGCGCAGACGATCAGCGGTCCGCCGCCCGGGCGGTCGACGGCGTCCGCGAGCGCGTCGGCGTGCATCCGGCCCTGCCCGTCCGCGGGGACCACGATCGTGCTGTCCGTGCCCAGCCCCAGCATGCGCAGCGCATGGTCGACGGTGGGGTGACGCTCCGCGCCGACGACGACCCGCATCTGCGGTGCGCCCACCAGGCCACGCCGCTCGACGTTCCAGCCCACCTGCGCCAGGACCTGGTGGCGAGCCGCCGCCAGCCCGGTCACGTTCGCCATCTGACCGCCGGTGACGTACCCGACCGACACACGGGGCGGCAGGCGGAGCAGGTCCGCGAGCCATTCGCCCGCGACCTCCTCCACGACCGCGGCGGCCGGCGACCGCACGTACAGGCCGGCGTCCTGGTCCCACGCGCTCACCAGCCAGTCCGCGGCCAGCGCGGCCGGCAGGCTCCCACCCATCACGAACCCGAAGTACCGGGGGCCGGGGCTGGCCACCAGTCCCGGCTCGGCCGCCTCCACGAGACGGGCGAGCACCTGGTTCGGGTGGTTGGGCCCGTCGGGCAACGGACCGCCGAGCGCCGTGCGCAGCTCCTCGACGGTCACGGCCGGACCGACTCGCCGGCCGGCAAGCCCCTCGAGGAACCGCAGCGCTTCGTCTGCGGTCTGCTCCAACAGCGCACGGAAATCAGCCGCCATGATCGCCTCCTGACCCGTCGCGGACACCGTACCCCAGCGGGCGGGGAGCGGGCTCAGGGCTGCTACGTTGGAGCCAGTGACCGAAACCGCCGTCATTCGTGAGGTGACCGAGGCGACGTTCGCCATGCAGGTCATCGAGGCCAGCCGGACCCGCCCGGTCGTCGTCGACTTCTGGGCACCCTGGTGCGGGCCGTGCCGACAGCTCTCGCCGCTGCTCGAGCGGGCGGCGGCCCGGTGGGCCGCTGACGTCGATGTGGTGAAGGTCAACTTCGACCAGGCGCCTACCCTCGCGCGCCAGCTGCGCATCCAAAGCATCCCCTCGGTGAAGGCGTTCGCCGGCGGTCGCGTCGTCGCCGAGTTCGTGGGCGTCCAGCCCGAGGCCACCATCGAGCGGCTCTTCGCCGCGCTCGCGCCATCGGAGGCCGATCGGCTCGTCGCGCGGGCTGCGCGCCTCTCCCCCACCGAGGCCGAGCCGCTGCTCCGCCAGGCCCTCGCCGCGCAGAGCGGCCATCCCGCCGCGACCAAGGCGCTGGCCGGGCTGCTGAGCGAGAGCCCTGCGGGGCGGGACGAGGCCGTCGTGTTGCTCGAGCGCCTGCCGGGCGACGCCGAGGCCGCTCGCATGCTCGCGCAAGCGCGGCTGTCTCGTGCAGCCGTTGACGAGGGCACGATCGCACAGCTGCGCGCCCGGGCTGAGGCGGGCGACGCCCAGGCGCGGCTCGAGCTCGGCCGCGCGCTCGCTGCGCGTGGAGCGCACTGCGAGGCGCTCGAGACGCTGATCGCGGCGGTCCGCGACCCCGAAACCCGCGAGGGCGCCCGCGTGGCGGTGCTGGAGGTGTTCCGGGTCCTCGGCGACCAGCATGAGCTCGTTCGGGTGTTCCGCCCACGCTTGTCATCTGCGCTCTTCTAGCTGGCCGCTACCTCGCCGACCGTGGGTAGCATGTGCATGGTGGACGAGGTAGAGGTCGTGCAGGTCCCCGAGGGGGGCGATGAGAACGCGATCAGCGATCCCGGAAAGCTCATGCGGATCGCGGTGATGCTGCGTGGATTGCAAGAGGAGGTGCGCAGCGCCCCCACCGACGAGGCCGGCCGCGAGCGCCTCAGGATCGTTCACGAGCGCGCGCTCCAGCAGCTCTGCGAGGTGCTGAGCGGCGACCTCCAGGAGGAGCTCGTCGCCCTCACCCTCCCGTTCGACGAGGGTCTGCCCACCGAGTCCGAGATCCGCATCGCCCAGGCACAGCTCATCGGCTGGCTCGAAGGGCTGTTCCAAGGGATCCAGGCAGCGATCTTCCAGCAGCAGGCGATGGCCAGTCGTCAGCTCGAGCAGATGCGCCAGCGCGGCCTTCCCCCCGGCCCCGGCCCCCAGCCGCCGCAGCAGGGCATGGGGCAGTACCTGTAGCAGACCAGCTACCACGAAGGCGGGTGGGTGGGTCGGCGTAGCCAGTAGTCATCCAGCGAAGCCGGCGGCCTTCCGCTGAGGCGGCTGGCCCGGATATCGTTTTGTCGTGCGCGTTATGCGCGCGGAGCGCAGGCGAGCAGGAGGGCAGATGGGCCGGGCATTGCAGTTATGGGAAGAGCTCAGCGAAGCACTCGAGCAGCAGGACGTGGAGGCCCTGCTCGACGTGTACACGCCCGACGCGGTCTGGCTCGAGCCGCAGAACCCGCCGCACGAGACGGACAAGCTGATCCAGGCGTACCTGAACTCGTGGCTGCAGGCCCGCGAGCAGATCAACGTCACGACCAAGCGGATGATCGAGTCCGAGGACGGCTCCACGCTCGCGGTCGAGTGGGCGATCAGCTTCACCGCCGGCGGGCGGCGGTGGAAGGACCTCCCACGGTCGACCTGGATCGAGACCGACGACGAGGGCATCCGCTACCAGCGGGACTACTACTGAACCCCTGATCCCTTAGTGCGGTCGCGCTGCGTCGGGCTCCGCTCCGAAGACCGTTTTAGGTCGCTGCGCCCGACGCAGCGCGACCTTCGTGCGTAGTCAACCGTGGTTGCCTTTAAGGGTGGGTGGGTCGGTGGGGGAGGTTGGTGCGGTCGGGTT
>JBOGEB010000076.1:0-17985 GCA_050743125.1 Egibacteraceae bacterium | reverse complement strand
ACGCTGTCCCGATCAAGCCCAATGTCCGGTATCCTGAGCCCGAGTGTGCTGGGGATCAGCCTGAGCACGAAGATTGCACAGCTCCTGGCTAGCGGCCCATCCGCGAGTACGCGGGTAGATTGGCTAGATTGCGCCAGCTCACGGCCTCTCCTCATGCTCCTCATCAGGGTACTCTCGTCATCGAGGTAGGGTGGTGCCAGGGGAAGCTGTCTCAGCTCCCGAAATGCGCAGGCGTTTGCTGTGTGCTCGGTGGTCATAATCGATGCTGGCTGCGCAGCTTCCAACGCCTCGTCGTCCCTGGACTGCTGCAGATCGGCGCCTTCGCGGTTGCGCTGTTCGCCCGCCCCCCCGCCAGCCGGGAGACTGAGGCTGCCGCCGACGCCCGGTTGGCCTGCCAGCAGATCCTCGACGACGAGACCCGTCACTTCGATTGGGTGATCACCGAGGGAGCGCTGTGGTGGCGCCCAGCCGACTGGCAGGTGCAAGCCGAACAGATCCGCGCCGTCGTCGCCCAGACCCGGCCAAACGTGGACGTGCGCATCCTGCCGCTCGACTTCCAGGCGCCGAACTTCTCATCACTCCTTCACGATCCACGTCAGCGGCTGGTGACCGCCGACAGCCTCGCTGAGGTGCGGCTGAGCGATCAGGTCGACGTCGTTTACCAAACCAAATCGACGTCTTCACGAGGATGCAGCAGGCTGCGTTGGGCCCGACGGCGAGCTTGGCGGTGCTGAGGGTTGGCAGCTACCCGCTTCGCCACCCGATGAACCAGAGCACGCCACTGACGCTAGCCGGTGTTTTGGAGGCCGGCGGCGATGCCGTTGACGGTGAGCAGCAGCGCCCGGCGGAGCAGAGGGTCGGGCTCGCTCGACTGTCGAAGCCGGCGCAGCAGGCTCACCTGCAAATAGCACAACGGATCCAACGACACGCGCCTGGCGTCGAGCGCGCGCTGCAGCGCAGGGTCCCGATCCAAGATCCTCCGCTCGCCGGTCACCCACAGCAGCTCGGACACCGTCCGCTCGTACTCCGCCCGAATCCGATCGAACAGATGATGGAGGCAGGGGTCGACCAGGCAGTCGACGTAGTGGGCGGCGATCCGCAAGTCGGTCTTGGCCAGCGTCATCTCCACATTCGAAACGAACGTGCGGAAGAAATGCCACGACTGGAGCATCCTCCGAACGGTCCCGCCCAACCCGGCCGCACGCGCCGCCGCCAGGCCGCTCCCCAGCCCGAACCAGCCCGGCACGATCTGGCGGGACTGCGTCCAGCCGAACACCCAGGGGATGGCCCGAAGCTCAGCGCTGCCGGCGCCGTCAGGCGACCGTCTGCAGGGACGCGAGCCGATGTTCAGGCCGGGGAGCTCCTCGACCGGGGTGGAGGCCAGGAAATACTCGACCAGCCCAGGGCTATCCACCAGCCCCTGATAGGCGCACGCCGCCGCCCGCGAGACCACCTCCATCGCCTCGTCCCAACGAGCGAGCACCTCAACGGGCTCGCGGGAGCGGCGGTGCGCGACGCTGGCCTCGAGCACCGCCCCGAGCGCCACCTCCAGATGGTGGCGGGCCAGACCCGGCAGCCCGTACTTGGCGAAGATCACCTCACCCTGCTCCGTCAGCTTGACGGGACCCTCGTTGACCCCGAACGGCTGCGCCAGGATCGCGTCGTGGGTGGGACCGCCGCCCCGGCTGACCGTCCCTCCCCGGCCGTGGAACAGCCGCAGCACCACCCCGTGACGGGCGGCCACGTCCCGAAGGTCACGCTGCGCCTTGTGGATCTCCCATTGGGAGGTGGTGATCCCCGCCTCCTTGTTGGAGTCGGAGTAGCCGAGCATCACCTCCTGAACCTCGCCGCGCAGCGAGACCAGCCGCCGGTACGCGGGCTCGCAGAGCAGATCGTCGAGGATCTCCCCTGCCTGCGGCAGCTCCTCGCGCGTCTCGAACAGCGGCACGAACCCGATCCTGGCCACCCCCAAGTGGACGTCGACCAACCCCGCCTCGCGGGCCAGCACCACCGCGGCCAGCACGTCGTCCGCCCCCCTGGTCCGCGACACGATGTAGCTCTCCACCGCCTCAGGGCCGAACCGGTCCAGCGCCAACCGGACGGTCGTGAAGACCTCCATCGTCGCGGCCGCGTCCGCCGGCAGCACCGAGATCGGCGGCGTCAACGGCCGCCGCAGCCCGAGCTCCTCGGTGAGCAGACGGGCGCGCAGCTCGGGCCGCAGCTGCCCGTACCGGACCGGCAGGTCATCCACACGATCGAACAGCGACTCCACCACCGCGTGGTGCCTGCCGGCGTCCTCCCGGACGTCCATCGTCGCCAGATGAAAACCGAACACCACGGCCGTCCGCATCACCCGACGCAGCGGCCCCCGAGCCAGCAGCTCGCCCCGGTTCTCCATCAACGAGGCCTCCATCACCGCCAGGTCAGCCAGCAGCTCCCCCGCCTCCCGGTAATCCTGGCCCGCCACGTGCGGAGCGCCCTCCACCAACCGTCGCCGCGTGTTCACCAGACGCGCACGGATGTACGAGCACTTCAGCCGGTACGGCTCACCAGCACGCCGCCGCGACAAGCGCTCGAAGACCGCGGGCAGGTGCGCCCGGTCCTCGGCCAGGCTCCGCTCGAAGCAGCCGGAGACCGCGACGACCTGCGTCGAGCTGCTCAGCTGCCGCTGCAGGCCCTCCACGGCGGTGATCAGGTTGTCGAGGGCATGCCGGTGCTGCTTCTCCAGCACCTGGAGGGTGACCGCGGGCGTGACGCGGGGGTTTCCGTCACGGTCGCCGCCGACCCAGGTCCCGAAGCGGACCGGGCGGGCGGTCGGCGCAAGCTCCAGGCCCAGCCGGGCAAGCTCGTGCTCGAAGTCCTCGAGGAGGTCGGGCACGATCTGTGGACACAGCTTGTCGAGGTGGTAGATGACCGCGTCCGCCTCCTCGGCGGGCTCGGGGGCCTCCTGGCGCAGCTCGTCGGTCTGCCACAAGACGTCCACCAGCTCGGCCAGGCGCCGGTCGATTCGGGAGCGGTCGAGCGCGCACAGCCGAGGGTCCGACCGCTCCTGGAGAAGGTCCGCGGTCTGGCGGAGGGTGGTCAGGATCGAACGGCGGGCGACCTCGGTGGGGTGGGCGGTGAAGACCGGGCGGAGCTCGAGCCGCCCCAGCACCTCCCCGACCAGCCCTCGAGGCACGTCCTCGTCGCCGATCCGCTCCACCGCCTGCCGCAAAGGACCTGGGTGCGTTCCGTGGTCGGACAGGTCGGCCACCCGCTGGACCTGTTGGCCGAGGTTGGCCAGGTAGAAATAGGCGGACAGCGCCCGCACGAGGCGGATCTGGCAGGCCATGTCGAGCTCGGACAAGACCAGCTCGAGCTCGCCGCGCGAGCCGGTCGAACGTCGAGTCAGGGCGCGCACGCGTTCCACAAGCGCGACCAGCTCCGGACCCTCCTGCCGCACAAGCGTCTCGGTCAACAGCCCGATCAGGAGGCTCTCCTCGGTGGCTGGACCGGGACGGCGGCCCCCGCTCGCAGCAGCATCCGAACCGACCCGCGGCTCGTCGCCGTTCTGGTCGCCGGTCGGCCCGGCGGTCGGCAAAGTCAACACGATCGGTCCTGTCCGTCCTCTACCCGGGCCGGGTACGTGGCCACCGCCGCAGGGGGCGCGCCGATGCCCCAGCCCGTCGACAGGTCGAACTGCCAGCCATGGAGAGGGCAGATGACCGTCGTCCCCAGCCACCGCCAGCAGCTTGGCGGGGCTGCCCTGGCTTGCTGGCCGGGTCCTCGACGCCACCGGCAAGCGCGGCGAAAGGCCGGGATCGACCAGGAAGGGCTTGTCCAGGGCGAGGCCCTCGAAGGCGTAGGCGCCTTTCAGGAAACGCGGTTTCGACCTCATCGGGGCTCCTTGACTGGCTCGGCGCTGGGTGGCACCACCCGCCATCTTCGAAGACCCAGGTTTCCCCGCAGCGTCGAGAGCGTTACCGCCGTTCAGCGCAGGTCGCGCACGTAGGACATCAGGTACATCCCCGGTCGCACGTGCCAGTCTCGGTAGGGCGCGCGGCGGAAGCTGAGACGGACATAAAGGTGATGGGCGGCGATCATCCAGGGGGTGCGCAGCCCTTGCCGCCACGTCGGACAGCACCCTGCGGTACCTCGGGGACAGCCGCGGCCCCAGCACGGCAACGTAGGCGGCGACCGCCACCGTCGCGAGCCGGCCGTAGTCGGTGGGCAGCGCCGGGCGTACCTCGACGGTCACGACGACACGATGCGCAGATACTGTGCGGCGGTGCGTTCCCAGGAGAAGCTGCACTGGATGTGCTGGATCCCCGCTACGAGCATTCTGCAGTAGAGGCCTGGGTCGGTTTCCCACAGCTCAAGACCGTCGGTGATCGCGAGCAGCAGCTCGTCGGCCATCGATCGAAACAGCGGGCTCCCCTGACGGGCCTTCGTTGCTGTCGCATTGAGCGCCCGCCAGTGGTCCTTCGTGGACAGCCCGTCCTGCTCGCGGAACAGGATGCCGGTGGGCGCCGCCGAATAGGAATACCACTGCTCCGCCCGTCGCTTCACGCTGGGACCGAACGACCGCGCGCTGCGCAAGGGAACGATTTGTTGCATCAGGCCGCCGGTCGCCCTGGCGATCCCGACGGTGCCGTTGAGGTAAAATTCATTGATGCTGCCGAAGGGTTCATAGAACGACGGCATCAGCCCGTACGCCGCACCCTGCAGCGCCGCTTTGTACCCGTCCTTCCACGCAAATGGCAAGACGATGACGTGCTGTGGATTGTCCTTTGCCAAGAGCCGAAGAAATGACAGGCCCTCGGGCCCGTTGCCTCCGAGGATCGGAAAGAACAGAAAGCGCGCATTCCCCCCCTGCGAGAGAAACCGCTCGACGGCGGTTGCCGCGACGTCGTAGCCCTTCTGACCCGGGTCGTCTCTGGCGCCCATGACGAACCAGACACCACCGTCCCCTCCGTCCGCAACGAAACGGTCGACATCTCCCCAAACGGGCTCCTCGCCGGATAGGCATCGGCCCCTTTGCTGGTGTGTACGCAAGGCTTCGATCGCTGCCCGCCGCTTCCCGGCCTTCCAGCCGATGAGGGCCGCAGCGTCGGCACGCACTGCCGTCGCCAACAGCGCTACCTCTGGGACGAGGTCCTGGAACGGACCGTTGTCGAGACCGACGATCCTGTCGGCGAGCGCGATTCCTCCCACCGTTTGAAGATGGGGCGCCATGACCTCGAATTGGAGCGTGTCCTGGGTCAGGTCGTGAGCGAACTGCTCCGACACCGTGATCACCGGTGCCTCGACGGCTCGGAGCGCACGTTGAAGCACGGGGTCCTCAGGAGCGTCGTTGCTCCCAGGCAGCACGCCAAAACTCGCCAGCTGCCGGTCGGTGACCGGGCAATCCAAACTGTTGTGGAGCGTCAGGAACAGCCGGTGAGGATGGGGCTTGACGCCAGCGAGCGCCAGCGCCGCGGTCGCCGCCTCCCAGTCCTGCAACAGCAGGGTCCAACCGCGCTCCGCCGATTCCACCAAGCGAGGAAGCGCCTCGGCAACTGCCCGCCCGAAGAGAAACGCGTCACGGTGCAGATCGCTGGGGGGAACGTCATAGGGATGTCGTTTGCCATTGAAAAATGGCGTGGCCACACCTGCTTTGACAGGTTCTGCCTTGACGTAGTACCACGGAAACTCCGCATACCAACGAAGAATCTCGATGGTTACCTGTTGCTCTTGAAATGACTGGAGGGTCCAGGAGGCGACAACCGCGAGCTGCCCTGCTCCCATCTTCACGTGGTTCGCTGGGGTGATGTGACGGTGGAAGGGCGTGAGCCCCACCACGTGGCCGACGTTCGCGCTGCGCACGGCCATGGGGAGGTGCCCCATGACCGCGGCGACGCCGCCGCATGGCGCGGAGGGCGTCTCGTATGCCACGAAGGCGAGGTCTTCGGCCATTAGGCCCCCTTGGTCACCGCACGCCGACAGATCACCCCTTGCGTGCCTCGAGCTGCTCGATCAGGGGCGGGATGATTTTGTGGAGGTCACCGACGACGCCGAGGTCGGCGATCTCAAAGAGCGGCGCCTGCGGGTCGATGTTGATCGCGACGACGAGCTGGGCGGTCTGCATGCCGGCACGGTGCTGGATCGCGCCGGAGATGCCTGCGCCGAGATAGAGCTGAGGCGACACGGTCTTGCCGGTCTGGCCGATCTGGTGCTGGTGCGGATACCAGCCCGCGTCGGTGGCCGCGCGGGACGCGCCGACCGCGGCGCCGAGCGCGTCGGCGAGCGCCTCGATCAGGCGGAAGCCGGACTCCGCCCCGAGGCCACGGCCACCGGCGCAGATGATCGACGCCTCGGTCATCTCGGGCCGGCCGGCGGCGGGATGCTCGACGACCTCGACGACCTCGACGCGCTTGGCACGGTCCTGGAGCGGGACGTCGAGCGGGACGACCTCGGCCGGCGCGTCCCCGCACTCCTCGGCCGTGAACGCGTTCGCCTTCACCCCGACGAACTGCGTCCGGTCGCCGCGGACATGGCAGCGCGACCTCAGGTCGCCGCCGAAGATCGCCTTCGTGGCGACCATGCGGTCGCCGGAAAGCTCGAGGTCGACGGCGTCGGTCACGACTCCCCCGCCCACCCTGATCGCCGCGCGGGCGACGACGTCGGTGAGGAACGGGTCCGCCGGGTACAGGACGATCGCCGCGCCGGACCGCTCGATCGCGGCGACGAGCGCGGCCGTGGCGGGCTCGGTCGCATACGCGTCGGCCTCCTCGGCGTCCCACACGTACGCGGTCTGCGCCCCGAACGCTCCGAGCCGCTCCGCGGCCTCAGCCGCCCCAGCACCGAACACCGCGGCGCTCACGACCCCGTCGCCGACGGTGCGGGCGGCGGTGAGGATCTGGTTGGTGACCTTGCGCGGTGCGCCCTTGTCGTGGTCGACGAGCACGAGGATGTCCGCCATTGCGCGCCTTTAGATGAGCTTCTGCCCGGCGAGGAAGTCGATGATCGCCTCCGCGCCGACGGTGCCGGAGCCGTCGTCGGTGACTTTGCGCCCGGCCTGTCTCGGCGGGCGCCCCGTAATGTCGAGCACCTGGGTCCGCGAGCCGTCGAGCCCCACCTCGGCGGCGTCCACCCTGATCGCGGCGAGGTCATGGGTGGTCAGGGGTTTCTTCTTCGCGGCCATGATCCCTTTGAACGAGGGGTAACGCGGCTCGTTGATCGCCTCGACGACGCTGACGACCGCGGGCGCCGTCGCGCGGACGACCTGGTGGCCGGTCGGTGTCTCCCGCTCGGCGGTGAGCTGCTGGCCGTCGATGTCGAGCTTCTTGCAGTACGTCAGCGCCGGCAGGTCGAGGAACTCGGCGAGCATCGCCGGCACGAGCATCGTGCGGGCGTCCGACGACTGGTTGCCCATGATCACGAGGTCGAACTCCTCGCCGGCGAGGGCGGCCGCCAGGACCCGGGCGGTCGCCACCGCGTCCGACCCGTGGATCGCCGGGTCAGTGACCTGGATCGCGGCGTCCAGGCCGTAGGACAGCGCCTTGCGGACCGTCGTCTGGGCGGGCGCCGGGCCCATGCAGAGCACCACGACCTCCGCGCCGATGCGCTCCTTGATCCGCAGCGCCTCTTCGATGGCCCACTCGTCGTTCGCGTTGAGCACAGCCTCGCTCGCCTCGCGGTCGACGGTGCAGTCATCGTTGACCCGCTTCTCCGCCGCCGTGTCCGGCACCCGCTTGACGGGACAAATGATCCTCACGGAACCGAGACTATGCGGCATGCCCATGGACGTCCATGGCGGCCGGCGAGTAGGGTCTGGGCCCTGAGACTGCTCCGCTCCAGCCTGATCCGCCCGCGCAGGACCAGCGCGGCGCGAGTACGCGGACGTACAGTTCTGCGTACACGTGGCATGATGGTTGCATGACCGAGCACGTTCCAGTGCGCGAGCTGCGCGAACGCCTTGCCGACCTGCTCACCGCAGTGGCCGAACGCCGCGAGCACGTCGTCATCACGCGCCGTGGGCGGCCAGCGGCGGTGCTCGTTCCGCCTGACGAGTACGCCGCGCTCGAGGAGACCCTGGACGTCTTGGGCGATCCGGCGAGCCTGAAGGCGCTCATGCGGGGGCTCGCCGACGATCCCGCCGAGGACGTCGACCTCGACGAGCTGCGGTCCGAGCTGCGGGAACGGTCCGGCTAGGGTGCCGAAGGTTCGGCTGACGAGGTCGGCCGCGCAAAGCATCCGGGATCTCCCGGGGACCCTCGGCAAGGCTGCGCTGGGTGCCCTGACGGCACTGGCGATGGACGCGCAAGCCGGTTACCGGCTCCGCGGGCGGCTGACCGGCGTCTGGTCGCTCCGCGTCGGCGCGTATCGGATCCTCTACGTCATAGAGGAGGGCGGCGCGCTCGTGCGGATCCTCGCCCTACGCCACCGGTCGGTCGCGTACGCCCGCGGCCCGCGCTGACGCGCCCTCGTCCATAACTTCCCGGGGAAGCGGATTACTTTGATCCACGTTTGGCGCAGGCAGCAGCCTGCTCCTGCCCCATCGTTCGGCATGCAGACCCCGCTGCGCAGACCTGTGGAGCCCGCCCACGGGTCGACCCAGATCCTCCGGTGCAGCGTTCCTTCGCATCCTGGCCGTTACAAAATGTGCGCAGGTCGGGCTTCCCGCCGTGCACGGCCCAGACTCAGACCGCCTTCCGCAACTTTCCTCCGTATCTGAAGGAACGTTGCAGGGCGCGCCTGCACAAGGGCAAGCTGGCACGCAGGGCGCCAAGAGTTGCTCTTTGCGCTCCCAGTTGTGTTGGTGGGCTGCGTCGTCGTCCGGGGGGGCGCCTGAATGCACGCTCGTGGCCACCCGCAGCGTGTTCGGCAGCGTATGAGGAGCAACGCCGTACTCGGGCAGGTCGTCCACGACGGCCGCGTCGGCCAAGATCGAAACAGGACACCCCGTGAGCAGCGGGCGGGCCTGCTTGGCTCTCGTCGTCAGCACCGCAGCACGGTGGCCGGGGTCGGTGGCCTCATGCCAGAGACCCCGCTTGCGGCGCCACGTCAGCCGCTCGGGCAGCGCCAACCGCGAGGACACGAGCCGCTCCACCTGGCGGATCGCCGGATAGGCGCCCTCGCAGAGAAAGACGTGGGCGAATGCGCCCTGTTCCAACAGGCGGTCGGCGGCTCGTCGCTGGGCTGTCAGCCCGACCTTGACCGCATCCCGGCCGAACAGCGCCAGGTAGACACGGAAGGCGCCAGCGGGGAGCGTTCCGTCGGGGCCGACGCGGTCTTGGGCGACTAGGCGACCTGGATCAGCGAAGGCGCAGGCTCGGCACTGGCTGCCGGACTCCGGCTCACGGTTGTACAGGCAAGGCCGCCGGGCGCTCTTGCTGGGGTCATAGACGCCGACACAGCGCCGTGGCCCCTGCACGCGCCAGCGCACAGGCAGCTCCTTGGCGACAGGTTCGATGCCAGGTCGGCCGGCGTGGCCCAGAAAGGTGAGTCCTTTGGAGAAGGTGTGGGTGATGGTTTGGTTATTTCTCGTGTGGGCGAGCGAGTTCGATCGGGCCGCAGCACAGCATGGTCAATGCTTGCAGGGCGGGGACGCTGTGGAACCCGCGGGCGCGGCGGACGATGAGCTTGATCTTGGCGTTGAGCGCCTCGGCGCATGCGTTTGACAGCCCCAAGCGGATCGCCTCGAGGATGCCGTGGCGGTGCTTTCGGATCGTGCGGCCCAGCGTGACGAACTCGGGGATGCGGCAGCGCTGCGCACGCGACAGGAACCGGTCGGGCAGCTCGGCCGCCTCGTCTTGGGCCAGGCCGCCGGCGAACACCGCTCGCAGCGCCTGGTTGAGCTGATACGCCCGCCACGCCTTCCCGCCGGCGCGCTCGAGCTCCCCAAGCGTGCCGGCTTGCCGTTCGGACAGGTTCTCGGGGCGTTCGCGCAGCGCCCAGCGGGCGCCTTTGAGCTTGCGGGCAGCGTCGTTGCCCCCGTGGGCGCGCAGGTGGTTCCAGTGCGCTCGGCGCGCCGCGTCCAGCGCTTTGTTCGCCAACGCCACTACGTGACATGGGTCCAGGCAGATCGTCGCCTCGGGCGCGTGCTCAGCGACGGGGTTGGCCCAGGCGGGGCTCATGTCCATACTCACCGCCGCCAGCTTGCGCGTCCGCTGCGGTCCGAGCTCGTCGAAGAGCTCCCCGGGGCGTGTCGGCGTCGCGGCCTTGCCCGGTCCAGACCGCCTTGCCTTCGGCGTGGCCGGTGACCACGGTCAGGTAGCGGCGGCCTTTGCTCATGATATGTGGGTGATGTTGAACCTGGTTGGTGGTCGGGGCGAGGATGCCGGACCGCCCCGAAGGAGAGCCCACTTTGGCGTTCGTGCCCTGCCTTATCAGATCGATGGCTGGTCCAGAATTGCGCGCTGTCCGTCTCGGGCATCCGCTGCTGGATGATTACCTCGAGTTCGTGGCGGCACGGGCTCGTTCTAACAGCCTTCTCGCGGTCGCTTATGACCTCAAGGTTTTCTTCAGCGGGATCGCGAAGGAGCTGGGGGAGGTCACAACAGGCGATGTGCTGGCCTTCGTCAAGGCTCAGCGTGCTCCCCGCCGCGGCGCCAAAGTCGTCCGGTTGGAGGACGGCGAGGCCGGGCTGGGCGCACGGACCGTCAAGCGTCGGCTGGCCAGCCTGTCGGGGTTGTTCGCCTATCTCATCGCCCGGGACGATGTCGGGATGGTGGCCAACCCTGTCCCTGGTGGCCTGGCTGCCCGCCGGCCTGGGCAGCGCCCGGGTGTGCAGGGGGTGCCGCTGATCCGCGCTCCTCGGACGCTGCCCCGAGTGCTGGAGCCGGCCGAGGTCGACGCCTTCCTCGGCGCCTTACGTACCCGCCGGGACCGGGGATGGCCGAGGCGATGGTGTTGGGCGGTCTGCGACGCTGCGAGGTTCTCGGCTTGCGTTTGGGCGATTTGCGTCCGGGCGAGCGGCGGGTGTTCGTGGCCGAGGGCAAGGGCGGCCGCCAGCGCATCGTGCCCGTCTCCGCCCGTTTTTTCGCTGCTGCCGCCGACTGCTTGCAGACCGAGCGTCCTGCCACCGCGAGTACCGACAGGGTGTTCGTTGTGCTCAAGGGGCCACGAACAGGTCAGCCGCTGTCGGCGGCCGGCCTGGACGAGATCGTCGCAGGGGCCCGCAAACGCGCGGGGATCCCCCGTCTGTCATGCCACCAGCTGCGCCATACCTGCTTCGCCCGTCTGCGGGAAGCCGGGATGGCGCTCGAGGCCATCCAGGCCAGGCCGGGCACGCCTCCATCGAGTCGACGCGGATCTATTTGCACCTGGCCAACGACTGGCCGGCTGGTGAGTATCTGCGGGCGGCGGAAGCCGTCGAGACGCAGACGGTGCAGCCGTGACCGCCCAGCTCGTGGTCCGTCTCGACGCTGAGGACCTGGTAGCGGCCTTCGCCGCCGAGCTGGTCCAAGCCGGGCTCGGGCCTGGCCCTCGACGTTGGGTTCGGCAAGGTCGTTTTTCGCCCGCTGCACCGACCCGGCCTGCTTCTGCGTCCTCCCGGTCGCCGAGCAGCTGCGGTTGCCCTCGCATCTGCGCCGGTTCGCCTCCTGGCTGATGGCCACCGGCCGGATGACGGTGTCTGCGGAGTATCTGGCCCGGGCGGACCTGCGTCTGGGCCGTGCCGCCGCCAACTACCACCCGGTCGCGCGCGCCCGCCTGATCGCCGCCGCCCAGACGCTGGGCTCGGACAAGTGCTGGGCGGACGCCCAGTGGAACGCCTTGGCGCAGCTGGCCGCCCTGCATGGGGTGACGCCCGCAGCAGTGACCGCCGAGCAGCTGCAGGCCGGAGGGGCCGCGCTGCTCGACGCCTTCGTCCGTCCCGGTCACCCCAAGGCGGGCCACAAACTGCGCTCGGCGCTGGTCCGGCTTGAAGCCACCATGTTCCACGCCGGCCTGATCGACACCCCGCCTCGTCTGCGCCGACCCAACCAGGGGACGGCCAAGGCCGCCGAGTGGGCCGCGGTGGCCCTGTCCTGGCGGCGACGGCTCGCCGCTGCCTGGCCCAGATCGAGCTGAGCCTGCGGCCCTCCACGGTCGGCGACGCTGAGCGGTCGTTGCGGGAGCTGGGATCGTTCCTGGCCCGCGAGGCGCCTGAGGTCGCCGGCGTAGCCGACATCCGCCGTCACCACATCGAGGCTTACAAGACCTGGCTTGCCGAGCGGCCCCGGCTCGGCGGCGGAGTGCTGCACCGTCATACCGTCCGGGCTCGGCTGCTCACGCTGCGCTGCTTCTTCGAGCGGGTGGCCGAATGGCGTTACCCCGACGCCCCCTACCGGCCGCTGATCTTCGCCGGTGACCTGCCCATTCCCGACCAGCCCCCACCCCGGTTCATCGACGATGCCGCCTCGGCCGAGCTGCTGCGGACGGCCAGAGCCGATCCCGGCCCCTTCGTGCGCCTGGTGATCGAGCTGCTGGCCCGCACCGGGCTGCGCAAAGGCGAGCTCATGGCCCTCACCGTCGACGCAGTTGTCCGCATCGGCTCCGCTTACTGGCTCAAAGTCCCCCTCGGCAAGCTGCACAACGACCGCTGCATCCCTTTGCACCCCCAACTCAAGGAGCTCCTCGACGCCTGGCTGGCCGACCGGCCCGAAGGCCTGCGCTCCGAGCTGGTCTTCCTCGACCGGGGCCGGCCCATCCCCCCCCCGCCCGGGTGGACCGGGCGCTGGCCAAGGCCGCAGCCGCCGCCGGCATCGGCCACGTCACGGCCCACCAGCTACGGCACACCCTGGCGGCACAGGCCATCAACCGGGGCATGTCGCTTGAGGCCATCGCCGCTCTCCTCGGGCACCGCACCCTGGCCATGACGATGGTCTACGCCCGCATCGCCGACCGCACCGTAGCCGAGGAATGCTTCTCAGTATCGGAGAAGGTGGAAGCCCTCTACGGGCAAGCCCAACAGCTACCCGCCGACGCCGAGAGCGGACAGACGGCCAAGCTGCGCCGTGAGATGGACCGACGGATGCTCGGCAACGGCTACTGCGCCCGACCGGTCGAGATGGACTGCCACTTCGAGTCCATCTGCGAATCCTGCACCTTCTTCGTGACCACCATCGAGTTCAGACCGACCCTGCAACGTCAGCGTGACGACGCCGCCGAAAAAGGACAACTCGGCCGCCAAAGAATCTTCGATGGCCTCCTCACCAGACTCGAAGACAAAGCATCCTGACCTCGGGCCGCCAACATGACAGCCTATTCATAGAAATTTCCGACAATCCCTTGACAACATCACCCGCATAACGGCAGCTGACCTCGTCCACGCCGAGCTCGTACAGGTCGTCCAACCGGCGCGGGTCGATCTCGTCGGCGGTCACCCGGGCCACGATGTAGGTGACCGTGGGCCAGGCGATCCGGCACAGCCGGGCCACCGCGGTCTTGTCCGTCTTGGCGGTCAGCCAGGCCACGAGATCCTCGAGGTCTGCGACGAACCGGGACCCACGCCGCGCGAACGGCGCGCCCTCGACCACCACCCCGTGCTCAGGGCAGCACAGCCGCCGCACCGCAGTCTCGCCCTCACCGCGACCTCCCACGCGCCCAGGTCCAACGCCCGCCACGTCGAATCCACCGGCCGGGTGTCATACCGCTTCCACGTGCTCGCCTCGCAGTGCGGACAGACCAGCTTGAACCGGCGCAGCCTGACCGTGACCACGATGCGGTCTGACTCGAAGGCGACCGCGCTGACCCACACCCCGACCAGCGCCAACATCTTGTTGAATGCGGCAGTGACGCGCACGGCGACCTGACCCTTCGGATCGACGGCTTGGACGCCGCAGATCCTCGGTCCACGCCGTGCGCGTCCTTTCGCCGCCCTCCTGGCCGCCTGGCCACCCGCTGACCAGCACCTACCCGCTCCCAGCGCCTCCCGGCGACCCACAACTTCTCCACAAGAGCCCACAATCTCTCCGCAAACCCTTGCCAACCGTACCGCCCCATGACATACTACGAACATGCGTACGAGTCAGGCAGAGGCGGCGGTCGAGACGCTCGACGACCACGCCCTCCTCGACCTGGCCGAGCACGCGCTGGCCGCGTTGGGCGCTCAGCCGTTGGACGGGCTGGTCGACGACGCTGAGCTGGCGGAGTCGGTCGAGCGGCTGCACCGGCTGGAGACGGTCGTGGCGGGAGAGAAGCTCCGGCGGGTCGCCGCGGTCGACGCGCGCGGGGTCTGGCGTAGTGAAGGGGCGCGGTCCACCGCGGACCTGCTGGCGCGGCGGCTGCGGCTGACCCGGGGGGAGGCCCGGGCGCAGGCCGAGACGGCGGTCGGGCTGGAGGGGCTGCCCGAGACCGCGCAGGCGGTCCGCGCGGGCACGATCGGGCTGGGGCAGGCCCAGGTCGCCGTGCAGACCGCCAAGGAGCTGCGCCCGGACGTGCGGGAGGACCTGGACCGGCTCGTGGCCGGCGACGGCGGCGGGATGGACCGCCGGCAGCTCCGCGAGCGGGTCGACGAGTGGACGCACACCGTGGACCCGGAGGCGCTGGCCGGAAGGGAGCAGCGGGCGTGGGCGAACCGGCGGGCGTCGGTCACCGCGGACGGCCCGGACGGGTCCGGGCGTGTGGACGCCAGGCTGGACCCGGTCGGCACCGCCACGCTGACCGCGGCGTTGGACCCGCTGGCCCGCAGGACCAGCGCCGAAGACGACCGCACCTACCCGCAGAGGATGGCCGACGCGCTCGTCGAGCTCGCCCGACGGTCACTCGACGCCGGCGACCTGCCCCAAGTCGCGGTCCAGCGCCCGCACGTGATCCTGATCGCCACCGCCGAGGCGCTGGACGGCAAGCCCGGGGCTCCCGCGGCCCGCCTGGACGGCGTCGGCCCGGTCAGCGCGACGACCGCGCAGATGGTCTGCTGTGACGCCGAGGTGACGACGGTGTGGATGACCCGCAACGGGGACGTGCTCGACGCGGGCCGCACGCAACGCCAGCCGACGAGGCAGCAGCGGGTCGCGGTCATCGCCAGAGACCAGACCTGCGTCGGCTGCGGCGCGTCGGCCTCCCGCTGCCAGGTGCATCACGTCCGCTGGTGGACACGCGACCTGGGACCGACAGACGAGGACAACCTCTGCTTAACCTGCTGGACGTGTCATCACAGGATTCACGAGGACGGGTGGCTCGTCGTCCGCGACCCGGACACCGGCCGGTTCAGCATGCACCCGCCCGACCCGCTCACCCGGCCACACCGACGACGAGCCGGCTGACCCGCACCCGACACCACCCACAGACGGACCCATGCCAAGAGCCGAATTCCGGCGCGGTATCTGTGGTTCGACCTGCCTGGTCAGCGCCGGCCTCACCGACTTGTGGTCGCATCTTCGTCGGCTGGCACGGACGAAGCGGGGGATCCCTTCGATCTTTTGTTTCTGGAGTCGCTGATCGCGAGCACTCGCCCTCTCGATGAGGAGTATGTCAACTCGGTGAGAGATTCCATCCAAGAGCTGCTCGCGCTCGGCAAGCGGTTCGGGGTTGACAGGTCGGCCTGGGTGAGCGGGGCCGAAGGTCCAGGGCGTGGTCGTTGCCGGGGTAGCCCCCGGGGTAGCCCCGCATCCATCGAAGGCTACCGGCGGCGTTGGAGGCTGCGGCGCAGCGTGCGGCGTTCGTCCTCGGTCTTGGCGCCCCAGATGCCCGCATCTTGGTTCGTGGCCAGCGCCCAGTCCAGACACGCTTCGGCCACGGGGCAGCGGGCGCAGATCACCTTGGCCTCGGCGGCCTGCTCCAACGCCGCCGAGCCGGTCGACCCAGCGGGGAAGAACCACTCAGTGTCCATGCCCAGGCAGGCGGCCTTGTCTCGCCAGTTCACGGTCGCTCCTCACTGTCAGCAGGTTGGTGGCCTGACGGGGACGGCGCCTGGCACGCCCCCGCAGGC
Organism: Egibacteraceae bacterium; assembly: GCA_050743125.1. GTDB lineage: Bacteria > Actinomycetota > Nitriliruptoria > Euzebyales > Egibacteraceae > JBOGEB01. Next base: position 2,111 of record JBOGEB010000076.1, on the reverse strand, counting down.
CGGTGCACCGAAGGTTCCCAAGCCGTCACCTTCAGCGATGTTGTAAGGTCATTTGCCCTACACAGCGACGGGTTAGAGGGGGAACGAGCATGGGCAACGTCAGCGTCCCGATCGACGGGAACGTCCTCCACGCACTCCGTGCGGACAAAATGTGGAGCCTCACAAAGCTCGCGAAAGAAGGACGCAACATCGCGAAACAAAGCAAAGAACAATCGTCGCTCGGCCCGCCCACCCTGTGCCGGGCAGAGAAAGACGAGCATCCCCAGCTCTCGCGGGACAACCTGCGCTACGTCGTCGGCGCCCTGCGACCGTCCCAAGCCGACCTGCGCCGGCTCCTGCGCGGCGCACAGCCCCCCGACGCGCTCCTGCGGCTGTGCAGCGACGCCCCCGGACAACAACCCGCAGAGCACGACCCGACCACCCTGGCCACCACCGTCGCCCAGCTCAACGCGGTCTTAGCCGAGATGCGGGCGCTGATGCACCGCCCTAGCCTTGGCCCGGCAGCCACGCGCAAAGGAGACGACGCGGACCGCGCCGAGTTCCTCCACGAGTTCCTCCCGAAGACGCTTGCTGCCGCGGCGATCCCCTGGGCGGCGGTGGAGCGCATCAGCGACACCCGTCCCACCGGCGTGGACGACAGCCTCGTCACCGCCTACGAGGACATGGCCGACCCGCTGTGGCAGGCCTACGCGTCCACCTCCAAACAGGACCGTCTGCTCGTGGTGGTGGGGAACCAGGCCGCCGCGGTCCGCGACGTCCTGCGCGGGCACATGACGGGGAGTCAACGGCGGCGGCTGTCCGAGGTGGCGGTCGGGCTGCACGCCGAGGCCGGCGTGCTGGGGTTGAACCTTCACGAGCTGGACGTCGCCGACGGGTTCTTCGCGCTCGCCCGCGCCGCGGCAGACGACTCCCGTGACGACCGGCTGCAGGCGCAGGCGCTGCAGGTCTCCACCCACATGCTGTCGTCGTTGCGTTACGGCGGCCGCGGAGGGGACGACGAGCTCGCGCTGACCCGTGTCGAGCAGGCCGCCGCGCACGCCGCGAACGCCGATGCGCACACCCGCGCGGAGACGCTCCGCCGGCTCGCCGAGCAGCGCGCGCTCGACCGCGACGATCCCGGCTTCCGCCTCGCGCTGGAGCAGGCGCACCAGGAGTTCGCACGCATCGACGGGTCGGAGCACGGGTTCAGCGCCCGGTCGGGCGCTTTCCTCTCCCCCCGCTTGCTCCATGCCACCGCGGGCATGAGCTACATGGTGCTCGAGCGCAACAGCGAGGCGCTCCGCGAGTTCCGGGCCGTGATGCGTGACCCTGCCCTCAGCTCTTGGGGGGCCGTGGACACGCGCGCCGACATGGCCCGGGTGTGGGTGCAGCTCGACGAGCCGGAGCAGGCGTGCGCCGAGCTGACCGCCGCGCTGAAGCTCGCCGCCCCGATTGGCGACCGGATTGGTCTGGCGCGCATCCGCGGAGTGCGCGCCGGGTTCCCCGAGCCCTGGGACGAGCTGGACTGCGTGCGCGAGCTCGACCAGCGCCTGCGCCCCGCCGCCTGACGCCGATCACCGGCGGGTGAACCGGGCCTTGCCCGGTCCCTCCTCGATGAACGAGCGCATGCCGGTGCGCCGGTCCTCGGTGGCGAACGTGGCGGTGAGCAGCGTGGTCTCCAGCCGTAAGGCGCTGTCGAGGTCCAGCCCGGCGCCCCTCGTCGACCACCTTCAGGACCGCAGAGATCCTGATCGATTTGTGGCCGCCTACCGGACGCCTGGTCCGGTAGGCGACCACAAATGTTTCCCTCTCTCGTCGCGCGGCAACCAACCGCAGATCACGGCGGCCGGCCGCTGACCCGCGCCGAGCTGACCGCCGCGCTGAAGCTCGCCGCCCCGATTGGCGACCGGATTGGTCTGGCGCGCATCCGCGGAGTGCGCGCCGGGTTCCCCGAGCCCTGGGACGAGCTGGACTGCGTGCGCGAGCTCGACCAGCGCCTGCGCCCCGCCGCCTAATGGGGGTATACCGGGTCGAAGTAGGGTCCGGGTCCGAGCCGCCGGGTGGGTGAGCACTAACGCCGCCAGAGCTGATGTTTGAGCGCTGTAGTCAGACCGTGCCCCTGCCCGGATGGT
>JBOGEB010000075.1:0-18396 GCA_050743125.1 Egibacteraceae bacterium | reverse complement strand
TGGACGTCCAGCTCGAGGGTGGCCACACCTAGCTCCAGCGCGTGACTGAACGCGCTGCGGCTGTTTTCAGGGCGTAGCCCGATCCCGCCGCGGTGCGCCTGCAGGTCAAACCGCGGCTTGTCGTCCTCGGCGACCACTGTTGACGACGCCGTCATCGTCGTCCCAACCGTGCCTGCCCAGTCACGGGAGCCAGGAGCGACCAGCATCCCCATCACCACGATCGCACCGGCGAACGTCGTGATGATCACCTGGCGCATCCCGCGAACCTATACGCTCGTCGTGTCGCGGACCGCGCGTTCCCTCCGCACCAGAACAAGTGACCTACCAGCATCAACGGGGCTTCAACGGCTGCCAAGCTGTGGCCAGGAATCGTCATATGGCCAGGGTTCGTCACGTATACGTGACGAACCCTGGCCACAAGGGCGAACACCGCCCAAACGACAACGTTATGTCGACCCAGGTCCCTACTACAACAACCGACGGTTTTTCTCTGCATTCCACACTCGGCCACCTGGCCCCGGTCGAGTGGGAACAACAGCACTGTAACGACCGCTAGAGCCAGATCCGGCCGCATAACACCGGTGTCCTGCCCGCGAGGGAAGCCCACGGCACCGAAGCTGTGGGCTCCTTCGAGCCCTAACCGGTCAAGCGTGCCGAACTGTGAAGCCAGTCGACCAGCGCCGCGTAGCCCTGGCGGAGGTCATATCTCCAGCGAGCCGAGCAGCCTTCCAAGCCACGCTCCTGTCAAGTCACGCAGGCCCGGCCTTCGTTGCCCGCGGGCAGAGGCGAACCGCTAGGCAGATCTACTTCCAGGCACGGAGCCGCGGCTGCTTGAGTCAGAGAACCGCACAAGCCCCATTCGCAACAGCTGGTATCCGGGTCGCAGGTGCGCGCCGTGGCCTTGGAGAGCTGAGGAGTCACCGACGCGCGCCTCCCTCATTGCCGGTATTATTACGATTTGCCCTTCTGCAGCCCAACTGCTATAGAAGTTCCGTACGTGCGGTTCGGCTCCGCCGCACTCACTGAACCCTTAGTGGGTGGTTGAGCTGCGAGCCGGCGTGGCGCTCCTTGAGACGAGCCCCGGCGAGGTGAGCGGCGGCGAGAACACCGCGCCTGGGCGAGGGGTGACGGTGCCGGGTCATGCACCGCTGACGCGCTCATGACTATGGGAGTTGCTTATGTACCGAAAGACACAACACATGCTGATGGTAGTGGCGCTCACCATGAGCATGCTTCTGGTCGGCATCGGGCCGGCTCAGGCCAGCGACGACGACAACGGCGGCCTCGACGGCCTCGGCATCCTCGGCATCCTCGGCGGCGACGACGGCGACGACGACGACGAGGACGACGACGACGACGACGACGACGGCAACGATTGCCTCCTCGGCATCCTCTGCATCTTCAACGGCTAGCGACGCATAGGCGCGGCCCGTCTCATCCGGCGTGGGGCGGGCCACCGTCCAGCGAATGCGCCCGAGGTCCGGAGGCCGTCACTGGCTGATACCAGAAGCCCCGGCTGAACCGGGGGGTTGTCAGGACCGTACCCGTACCCACGATCGTGGATACAGCGTCAGTACCATGCGGCAGTCGGTGAGGCGGAGAACTCGTGCGTTCGACAAGCCCATAGCCTTGCCACGAGCAGGCGGGATGTTCCGGTTCAAGCTTCGAGTTTGGGCAAGCAGCCGGTGAAGATGACGGCGGGCGGGAGGTCGGCGTCAGACCCCATGGCCGTGACGCTGGCTATGCGCCCGCCATTCCCGCGGGCGCAGCTCAGCCGTGGTGGACCTCAGTCGACTGGGGCGCGCTGGTCGAGGTCGAGGTTGAGCTCGAGGACGTTCACTGCCTTCTCACCCAGGAAACCGAGCGCCTGGCCGGTGGTGTGCGCGTCGATGAGCCGGCGCACCTCCGCAAGGTCCATGGCGCGCGCGGCGGCGACACGGCGGCCCTGCAGGCGGGCGTTGGCGATGGAGATGTGGGGGTCCAGGCCCGAGCCGGAGGCGGTGACGGCGTCGACCGGAACAGGGGTGCCTTCTCTGAGGCGGTTGGTCTTGCGGTATGCCTGCACCCGCTCGGCCACCGTGTCGAGGAGCTCTTCGTTGGTGGGTCCCAGGTTGGAGGCGCCGGACGCCACGAGCGTCAGGTCGGCCGGGTCGGCCGCCTCGGTCTTCCCCGTGGGGTTGCCAGCGTCGTCGATCACGTCCACGAATGCGCCGGCCGCGGCGGCGCCAGCAGCCGACGGGCGGGTGTGGAAGTACCTCTCGGCCGTGAACGCCTGGCCGAGGAGCGACGAGCCGACGACCCGGCCGTCGCGCTCGACCAGGCTGCCGTCGGCCTTGTCCTTGAAGACGACCTGGGCGACGCCGGTCACCGCCAGGGGGTAGACGAGGCCGCAGAGGACGGTCAGGGCGAGCAGCGCACGGAGGCCAGCGAGCAGCTGGGCGAGCAGCTGGGCGTGCATGTCAGCGCACTCCCAGGGCGGTGACGACGACGTCGATCAGCTTGATGCCGACGAACGGCGTGATGATTCCGCCCACGCCGTAGACGAGCAGGTTGCGGCGCAGGACGGCCGCGGCGTCGGCGGCGACGAACTTCACCCCCCGCAGCGCGAGCGGGATCAGGGCGACGATGATCAGGGCGTTGAAGATGACCGCGGACAGGATGGCCGAGCGTGGTGACTGCAGGCCCATGACGTTGACCCGGTCGAGCAAGGGGAAGACGCCGGTGAACATCGCGGGGATCATGGCGAAGTACTTGGCGACGTCGTTGGCGATCGAGAAGGTCGTGAGCGAGCCGCGGGTGATGAGCAGCTGCTTGCCGATCTGGACGACGTCGATCAGCTTGGTCGGGTCGGAGTCGAGGTCGACCATGTTCCCGGCCTCCTTGGCGGCCTGGGTGCCGGTGTTCATGGCCACGCCACGTCCGCCTGCGCCAGAGCGGGAGCGTCGTTCGTGCCGTCGCCGGTCATGGCGACGAGCCGGCCGCCTTCCTGCTCACGCTTGATCAGCGCCATCTTGTCCTCAGGCGTCGCCTCGGCCAGGAAGTCGTCGACCCCGGCCTCGGTGGCGATCGCCCGGGCGGTGAGCGGGTTGTCGCCGGTGATCATGACCGTGCGGATGCCCATCCGCCGAAGCTCGGCGAACCGCGCGGCGATGCCCTGCTTCACGACGTCGAGGTGGACGACCCCCAGGACCTGGGCGGCGTCGGCCACGACGAGGGGCGTGCCGCCGCCCATGGCCACGCCCTCGACGACCGGGCTCAGCTCCGGGGGGATGGCGCCGCCCTGCTCGGTGACCCAGCGTTGCACCGCGTCAGCCGCGCCCTTGCGCACGCAGCGGCCGTCGAGGTCGACGCCGCTCATGCGGGTCTGGGCCGTGAACGGGATCAGGGTCGCTCCGACCAGCTCGCGCTGGCGCAGGTCGAACCGCTGCTTGGCGAGCACGACGATGGAGCGGCCCTCGGGGGTCTCGTCGGCCAGGCTGGCCAGCTGCGCCGCCTCGGCAAGCCGGTCCTCGGACACGCCGGGCAGCGGCAGGAACTGGGCGGCCTGGCGGTTGCCCAGCGTGATCGTGCCGGTCTTGTCGAGCAGCAGCGTGGCGCAGTCACCGGCCGCCTCGACCGCCCGTCCGGACATGGCGAGCACGTTGCGCTGCACCAGCCGGTCCATGCCGGCGATGCCGATCGCCGAGAGCAGCGCGCCGATCGTCGTGGGGATCAGGCAGACGAGCAGCGCGACGAGGATGACGACGTCCTGCTCGGCTCCCGAGTAGACGGCGAAGGGCTGCAGGGTCACGGTGGCGAGCAGGAAAATGATCGTCAGCCCGGCGAGCAGGATGCTCAGGGCGATCTCGTTCGGCGTCTTCTGACGGCTCGCTCCCTCGACCAGGGCGATCATGCGGTCCAGGAACGTCTCGCCGGCTCGGGCGGTGATGCGCACCACGATCTGGTCGGACAGCACGCGGGTGCCCCCGGTCACCGCGGAGCGGTCGCCGCCCGACTCGCGGATGACCGGGGCCGACTCCCCAGTGATGGCCGACTCGTCCACCGAGGCGATCCCCTCGATGACCTCGCCGTCGGAGGGGATCATCTCGCCAGCGGACACGACCACCTCGTCGCCCGGCTCGAGCTGCGATGACGGGACCTGCTCAGTGCCGCCGCCTGCGACTCGGAGGTTGGCCAGGGTCTCGGTTCGGGCTTTGCGCAGCGTGGCCGCCTGCGCCTTGCCGCGCCCCTCGGCCATCGCCTCGGCGAAGTTGGCGAACAGCACGGTGAACCACAGCCACGCCGCCACCAGGCCGGCGAACAGGCTCTGGTCGGCGGCGGCGTCGCCGAGGTCGCGCAGCCACAGGACGGTGACGAGCACGCTGCCGATCTCCACCACTGTGGCGAACGACGCCGGACACGGACGGCCGATCGTCCCACGCCACGAACTGGACTGAACTCGCCTGGACCGTCCGCCGACGACTACGGATCAGAAGGTCGGGGGTTCGAATCCCTCCCGGCGCGCGCCGGTGAGCTTCGTCGGGAACGCTGTCCGCGTCGTGGTCAAGGGAGAAGAACAGGTCCTTGGCGGCGACGGTAACGTTCGTCGAGCTTGATCTTTACGAGCCGTGGGACAGCGCGTGGATCTCCTGCTTCGCCAGTCAGGCGCCGTAGGGTGCTGCCGCTCGCACGTCCTCTTCGGTGATCGACGGGTAACGGCGGACGATCTCGGCGGCCGACAGACCCGCGGCGAGGGCGTCCAGCAGGACGGTGACGAGTACCCGCGTACCCTTGACGCACGGTTGCCCGTGGCACACCGCACCGCGCCGCCGAGCGCGTTCGTAGCCCCCGGTATGGCCGACAAGACACACTGGGGACACAAGGCGGGTGAAAACGACGGTGAATGACCGCACCTGGCGGGAAGACGAATGCGCAGCTCAACGCCGTGATCTCCTGAAAACCGCAGGCCACAGGCATGCCCTCGGCGACTTTGCCAAGGTGGGGTCGCGGGTTCGAATCCCGTCGTCCGCTCCACACGAAACCCCTGGCCAGCCAGGGGCTTCAGCATTTCTGAGAGGCTCGGGTAGCCGGAGTTGCCGCACGGCCTCGGTGCCCGACCCCGGCTGACGCCCGCCCCCTCTCAGCGCGTGTTTGAGAACCGCGGCCTTGCCCCTGGGCGAAGCGAAGCGGAGCGCGGTTTCGGTGGCCGTCTATGGGGGGCTCCCCCAGCCCCTGCTTGCGGGGGACTCCCCCAGCCCCTGGCCGCCGAAACCACCGACCGCACCGACCTCCCCCACCCACCCGCCCGAAAGGAGCAGAACCCGACGCGACGCGACCCCCGGAATACTTTCTCAAACACGCGCTCAGCGCGTGGACGTCGCTGCTTGCGAGGATCTCGAGTCCTGGATGGTGACCGCCACCACCCGGTCGGATGACTCGTCGAATCGGTACACCAGGAGCATCCATCGCCAGGGGCCCAGGACGAAGCGCATCCCTGCCCATCGCCCTGCCAACTCGGGCCCCAGCCGCGGAAACTCTTCCAGTGGCGCAAGCGATCCTCTCACCCGCCCTCGGGTGTCGGGCGGAAGGCTGTGCGTGACGACGAGCTTGTCCAGGTCCTCGACGGCGACCGCCGCGAGCTCGACGCGGGTCACGAGCTACAGCTCGTCGAGCGGCGTCGTTTCCCCGGCGGCCGCTTGGCGCAGCCCGAGCTGTGCCCGCTCAAAGGCGCCGTCGATCCCGTCCAGCAGGGCCGCGACGTTGGCTGGATCGGGATCCGCCTCGTCGATGGCGCTGGAGAGCAGTGACCTGGCGAGCGTGCCTTCGTTGACGTGGACGCGCGCGGCCAGTCGCGACAGCTTCGCCGCTCGCTCACCGTCCAGCGTGACGTTCAGCCGTTGCGTCGGTGACCCCATAGCGACAGCGTACACGTCCCGACACGTCACGTGTAGAGCCGCTGCGCTCGGCAGGTGAACCGTTCCAGCAGCAGCTGCTATCTGCCAGATCGTGGCTGTGGGCGTTTACGCTCACCGGCTCTCGGCCAAATCGGGCGGCTGATCAGGGCGCTGGCCGCCAGCGCCCGTGGGATTGACCATCGTCCTTGGCCGAGGTCGATCCCGGTGAGGGCCGAGAGCCGTCCCGCACCGGCCCTTTGCGGCCGGCCGCCGTCCCTGACCGGGCTTGGCTCCTACGACGACGAGGTGAGCTGACCCCGGATCGCGCCTTGCGGATAGTCGGCTGTGTGGATGTTCACGTAGTGGCCCCCGGGGTCCCCCACGATGCCGGCAAGCTGGCTCCCGTTGACGGGCACGCAGGCCCGGTCCCCGTTGGCGGCGTAGTCGAAGTTGACCACCACCGGCCCGGCCACGCCGGCTGGTCCCTTGTGGACGTGAGCGGCCGTCGGGGTGCCGATCCCCTCATGGGTGAGCTTGTAGCACAGCTGACCGGCGTCGCTGTCGATGTTGAGCTCAGCGGTGCCTTTGGCTCCCGCCGGTCCGGGGGTGGGTACCTCCTCCTCGGCCGTCAAAGCAGCGGTAAGCGTCACCGGCGCAGCCGAAGCCGCACAAGCCCCGAGAGCGACAGCGACGTACAACGCTGCGGCGAAAAATCTCATACGGCGCATACAGTCCCCCTTCATAAGCCGCTCAGTGTCAGCGGAAGACGGTAATCACTCTGCCGGTCGGCACCGACAAGCACAAAAGCTACTTGCTCTTGCTGACCGTGAGGATTGCTGCGAATCCCGCGCAACTTGCTGCTTCGCTCATGGGCAGCGAAACCCCAGGTCAACGCCGGCGACCATCCACAAGATGCGGAAGACCTTGCCGTGACCCTCGTAACGCCGCTGAACCTGATCGACCTTGCGCTCGGCCCGCTGTCTCTTCTCGTCTCCCATGCGCCTGCCCTCCCATCCTCCGAGAGCCGGTTGCGCTGCGGCCGTCAGCAAGAGGCTACGCCGATGCTCGGCCGCGTTTGTCCGCCTGCCCCGGACACCATCGAGCCGTCGTCGAGTGAAGGTCCATACCGGACGCGACGGTCGCTCATCTCGATACGCTCACCAGCCCGGGGCTGGAAGAGGTGATCAGGGCCACATCACGCCAGTGTGGGGGTCCGGGGAGAGCAACCTGGCCGACTACCCGGGGGATGGATCCCGAGTTCGGCCCCGTAGCGGCCCCGGGCCGCTACGGGGTCCCGCCGAGGACCATAGGATCGCGCTCATGAGCGACCTGCGCACCGTGGCTCCGGCATTCGTCGAGATGGCCCACCGGATGGTCTATTGCACGCTGGCCACGGTCGATCGCCGCGGAAGACCCCGCTCGCGGATCGTCCACACGCTCTGGGAGTGGGACGAGGAGTCGCTCGTCGGTTGGGTCGGAAGCCTTGTGACGACGATGAAGCGCGCCCATCTGCACATCAACCCGTACGTGTCGTGCAACTACTGGGACGGGGTCGAGGCCTACGACACCTGCGTCGCCGAGTGTCGTGCCGAGCTGCTGCTCGACGAGGCGAGTCGGCTAAAGGGTTGGGAGCGGTTCAAGTCGGTGCCACCGCCGCTTGGCTACGACCCGGCGATCATCCCTCAGTGGAAGGACGGGCCGGGCTCTCCCGCCTGGGGAGTGCTGAGGCTCGAGCCGTGGCGCCTACGTGTCTTCCCGGGCGTGTATGCGAGGACCAACGGCGAGGTCGGTGAGATCCTCACCTGGCAGGAGAGCGAGGATGCCTGAGTTCAGGACGCGCCACAGCCGGCGCGTTGCCCTGTCTCAAAGATCGGTGGCCTGTCCTGACTGTGGGGTGACGTGCTCCAGCCGTGATCGGTCTCGACTGGCTGCAGAACCGCCTCGCGGTGCCAGGACAATGCGCGTGCCGCCGGTTACGACCCTGGCCTGCTCCTCGTCAACGGCTTCGAGCAACCTGAGCTGCGCTCCGGGATGGGGCGCTGTCCGAAGTCTGGCCCCCTGCCCCCGCCTTCCAGTGGCTGCCCCCGTGGGTCCTGGGCGTGGGCGCTGTCTGAGCCCGGGAGTACGTGGCTCTTGCGCTATTGAGCTTGTCGAATCGAACGTACGACATGGTGAGTCGTCATCATCAGCGCAACAAAGCGGTACCAGAGCCGCGATCCTGACGGTCCTCCTGACGGGTCAGCGTTGGACACGAGCGGGCGCGGACTGTGGGCCGCGTGCTCGTCACCCAGAGCTGCCACCGCCGGGCGCCGCCCGCCGAGCGGCTGCCTGCATTGAGGGTGAAGCGCCGAGCACGACGCGGAACAGCGCGAGCGACCCCCGCGCTTGTGCGGCCAACACCGGCGACGCCATCCACGTGAACCCCACCCCCAGCAGCCGGCGTTGCTCCGGGTCCAGCGTGGCCACCGCCCCGGCCAGCACAGGCAGGTAGGCGGCACGGACAAGCGGCCCAACGTCCGGCCAGCACAAAAACTGCAGCGCCTGACGTGCCTGCTCGGTGGCCTCGAGCTCCGATCGGTAGTCGACCAGCCGCGCCCCGAGCTGCTCGACCGTCCGCGGAAGCGCGCCCTCGTCGACCATCGGCAGCGGGAGGCTGCCGGCCCGCAGCGCGTCGAGCGCCTCGGGGTCAGCACCGACCGCGTCGAGGTCGACCCGGGGGTCTAACAGCGCGGCTGCCCGGGACTGCTCCGCCACGAAGCGGTCCGCGGTCGCGTCCGTGGCGGGGCGCTGAGCGTAGGCGCGGTCGGTGGCGAGAAAGCTTGAGGTGAGGACGATCGACACCCAGGCCAAAAGGTGCGGGTCGTCCGCCTGGTAGGGGCGCCCGTCCGGCGCGGTTCCTCTGATCCTGCGGTGGACGCCACGGACCCGGCGCGCTAGCGCGAGCGCCTCACGGGTCGACCCGAGCGTGGTGCCGGTCACGTAGGCCGAGGTGCGCTGCAGCCGCCCCAGCGGGTCGTCACGGAACTGCGAGTGGTCGGCCACGCCCGCCATCGCCAGGGGGTGCAGCAGTTGCACGAGCAGCGCGCGCAGGCCACCGATGATCGCGGCGGCGTCGGTGATCACCGGCCACGACGCCGAACCGGGTCCGAACAGCCCCGGATCGCCTGGGTCAGCGGTCGGGTCGAACGGCGGCGGCCCGAAGACGTGCCCGAGCCCGGCGCGTAACAGGCGGCGCGCGCCCGGCATCCCGGCGGGCAGCACGGTGAAGGGACGGATAGGTGACCTCGGCGGCATGAGCCTAGGGTGCCCTGTCGCCCGCCTGGATGCCGGAGCGTCCCGCGTCACCCAACGCGCTTGCAGCAATACGGTCTTCTGTCAGCGCTCCATGCCGCCGGCGGCGGCGGCACCCGGGATAGACGGCAACGAGGGCGTCGCCCGGAAGGCCGTTGGTTCTTGGTGGGACCGAGCCCGAATGTCAGCGTGACCTTGGAGCCTGCAGGGCACCCTGGATCGTCGCTGCGAGCCTGAGTATCAGACTCCTTGGCGTAGGCAGAGGCTCCTCGGACGATGCCCGTACCGTCCACTGAAGAGGCAGCTGTGGAGATAGCCGGAGCGCGCTGCGCGGCCTTGGAAGCGCACAAAAGTCAGTGACAGCGTGCCTGCGCACGTCCAGTGACGGCGTCGCCGTCAGCAGGTCGCGCCTTCGGCACGTTCTTTGACCAGTTGCAGGCCTTGCGAGGCTGGCTGACCGGCTCGTTCGTGCCCCACCCGACGATCCGCGAGCTGCGTGACCTGACCCGCCGGCGGGTTGACCCAAGACCGCCTCCGCGAGCCCCAACGGGTCGACAAGGTCTTGGAGGACACCACGATCGAGCTCGGTCGGTGGCGTCCCAGACGTCGGGCAAGCCGGGACGGGCCATGATCGAGGCGTTCATCGCCGGCGAACGCACCCCGACCGGCTGGCCACGCTCGCCCAAGGCCGCTCGCGGAACAAGATCCCCCAGCTCGCCGGTGCCTTGCACGGCCGCTTCACCACCCACCACGCGAGGCTGTTGCGGCTGCATCCCGACCACATCGACCTCTCGACGCGATCATCGCGGCGCTGGACGGCCGCATCGACGAGGTCATCGCCCCCTTTCGCGCAGACCCGCGACCGGCTGACCACGATCCCCGGAGTCGGCAACGCATGGCTGAGGTCATCATCGCCGAGGTCAGCATCGACATGGCCGTATTGCCACCCCCGCACATCCGGCCCCGTGGCCGGCGTGTGCCCGGGGCAACAACGAATCCGCCGGCAAGCGCTGCTCCGGACGCACCCGGCCGGGCGACACCTGGCCGGTCGAGGCGCTCGCGCAAGCCGCCTGGGCCGCCACCCGCGCCAAGGACAGCTACCTGGCCGCCCAGGTTTGGCGTCTGCTCCCGGCGCATCAGCAAGACCAAAGCCGCGGTGGCGGTCGCTCATTCCGTCGGGTCTCGGCCTACCACATCATCTGCGGCCAGGTCGACCCGTCGAGGCAAACCCAGCACGAAAGCCACTGGGAGCCGGGGTTGATGTAGGTCGGGTGGTTCTTCCGAAACGCCTCCGGAGGTGTCAGAAGGGACCCGTAAGTCGGTTCCTCGAGGTCGGGCGTCAGCAGCGTCTGGTCCTTGCTGACACTGTCCGGAGGTGAGTCCATTTGGTGGCTTGGACACCGGGGACAACGAGGAAGGTGAGCAGCGCGTCGCGCTCGACGCGCAGGTGCTTGACCAGCTTGCGGTCCGCCTCGCAGCAGGCCGCGTCAGCGGCCAGCAGCAGGTCGAGGCGCTCGCCCAGCGCCAGGACCTGGGCGGCCAGCCCCTCGGGGGCGACGCGGCCGGCGTCACAGGCGTCGCGCAGCGCCAGCGCGTCTTTCAGTATCTGGCGGACCGTGGCCGGGACGCGGGTGTGGCCGTCGACGGTCATGTCGTGACACCTGCGCAGCAGATGCGCGTTATGAGGAATCCTCATAATGCGCACAGCTTGACCAGCGGGTCGACTCCCTGGCTGCCGGCCGCAGACGCCATGTCCATGCACACCAGCCACAGCCACGTGACTCCGAGTCAAGGACCCCCGACCCCCACCCCCGCTAAATCAAGACGAACGGACTACCCCATCGGCGAAGCCACTGCCTCGCCATAAGTCGCCGGCTGACCCCGCTATCATCTGCGAGAGCCTCAGGGCCGTTTCGCGTACGACGGTTCAGACCGACAGGGACGCGTTCAAGTGCAAGCACCCAAACGAAAACGTCCACGCCGTAGAGAACGGATGGAACCGCCCACCGGCGTCGATCTCAAGGAGCTCGCAGCCAGGGCACAGTACACGGGAAGCCAGGAGCACAAGAGGTACCCATCTTTCGCTGGTCCACCACGTCTGAGATCTGATGCAACGCCGTGTCCCCCGCATCTTAAGGACAAGGATCAACTCACGACCTGGCTGCGGCAGGGCCTCGCTACGGAGACATCGGCGCACCCTGGAAGGGTGACTTTCCAAGATATGTTTGGTTTCGTCAGAATAACGACTTCTACGAGGCCTATCTGACCAATTCGGAATCGGGCGAGCACAAAGGCTATCCTCTTAAGCCTGATGAGTGTCCGGAGTGGCTATGACCGCGGCTGATCCTGAGCTCCGTTTCAACATCGAGTGGCTGCCAGCCCCCGACGTGCGCTCACCAGAGCTGCGCGCGACATGGGCCCGATTCGAGATCCGTCTTAACGATGAGTCTCTGTCGAACGTCGAGGACGTTGGGTCAGGGACCACCAGGCGCTCTCTCTTCCTGCCACTTTATCCTCTGGCTGAGTGGGTTGCGCATAACTGGTGGTACCTCCAGCATCACTCAAGACCCGCGCACCTTCCCACACGAGACTGGACCTTTCGGCTTCGAGCGCGGGTCCGTGGCGCTAGATCCGAGTGGCTCACCCACCACAATCTTCGCGCAGTCGGGGATGGTTTCCCCTGGCCTGATCTGACGCTAGTTCCTACTGAGACATCGGTACGGTTTGCCTGGCGAGGCGATCGATTTGCTCCACCAGGTTGGGCTGTTCGGTTCTTATCGTATGGCGAGGCTGAAATCGAGAAGGCCGTCGTCCATAATGCCCTCTCCAAGCTGGTCGATGATGTGCTGACTCGTCTCCACGAAGCGGGTGTCGACCAGACGGAACTCGAAGAGGAATGGGAAGCCCTCAAGGCAACGGAGCCTGATGAGGAGCGGTTCTGCCTTGCCGCCGCTGCTCTCGGCCTGGACCCTTTCGTCCTAGGCGATGACATTGCCAGCCTGATTCTCTTGGCTGACGAACGTCTCGCACAGGAGCTTGAGCAAGATTTCCTTGCCGCTGCTGACCCGAACCGGCTTGCCGAGGACCTTGACTGGATTGAGCACACCTCCGGTCTCATTGATTCAAGCTCTGCTAAGACAGCGAAGCTGCCAACCATCACGTCAGCAGTAGACGGTGCACCGTGGCACCGTGGCGCGCAGCAGGCTATGGCCCTCCGCGAGGCCTTGGCCGTAGCCGAGACCGAAGCCTTCGAAGTAGACCCTTGGGTGGTTGTCAGACCGGTAGACGAGGTTGATCCTTCATTAGAGGCGCTGGGGGGCTTTTCGAAGCGTGGGGGCCAAGTTCTAGCTCTCGCTGGGAAGCGTCCCGCCGTGAGCAGACGATTTTCTGCTGGTCGTTCGCTTTACCGCTTTGTGGTTGATGCAGAAGCCCATCCCTTCCTCATCACGGGGGCGCACGCATCAAGACAGCAGGCAGAACGCGCATTCGCGGCTGAGCTGCTCGCACCAGCACAGGGCATCAAAAAATTTATTCCACTTCATGCTGATTACCTGGATGTCGATGATGTGGCCGCAATAAGTGAACACTTCAATGTGTCTGAATGGGTCGTACGCTATCAAGTTCTCAATCGTCTAGACATTGAAGTTGATGAACCGATACCGAATTCGACTAGTTAGGTGGCTCCAAGCAGGCCATTGGCAATGTTCTCTCACGTGTAGCAGTTCTCGCCATGAACGGTGAAGCTGCTCAACTACCGGGTATCGACTGCTCTCAGGGGTATGTCGGCACGTCAATGGTGCCGACGGAGCTCAGCACCAGGGAGTCCTTCGAAACCCGTCGGATCGGCGGCCACCACGATGGACCGGAGGCAACTACGCTCGCCGCGATGATGAGATCGTGCAGGCCGCGCGGCCGACCCCACTGGCGCTCTCGTAGCATCGACTTGACGTCGCTACCGCGGCATGGTCGGGGGGCTCCAACCCTCAGAAAGCATGCGCCCCAGGCGTCAGTTTGGACCGGCGTCGGGCAGAGGGGGCGGCTGGGGGCTATGACAAGGTTGCGAGCCTTCCTTGGCTATGAGTTTCTCGTGGAGCCAACTCGCTCGGTGCGAGACCTGATCACGATGCCTCTTCACCCTCTGGTAGCGGCAGTTGGATGGAGGGAAGCTCGATATCCGGCGACTGAGCAGGGGGATCCTGGTTCCCCTCGAGGAACGGCGAATCCCAACTCCCACTGGCTATAAGAGCACCCATGATCGTCGCAACGGCGCTGATCATCGCCACGATGATTGCGATGCTGGGGTTATCCCCCATGTTTTGACTCCTGACATCGGCGACTGCGAATTGCTCCGGCTGCTCAGGCCGCCCGGGTGCGAACAGCCTGACAGTGTGAGAAGCGCTGATCTGTCCCTCCCAACCGTCCCACTCAGCCGATGAGCCTACCCACCTGAAGCGAACTGATAGCAGCCATCCGGTAGCGGCTGGTCCCGGAGGGCAGCTGTCGCCGGTTAGGAGCAGGCCGAATTCGATGTTCCTCCGTGCCGGCGCGCGATCAGACGACCAGGCCGGTTACGGGTGCACCCAGCTGCAGCGCATCGGGCACGCGGCGGTCGACGTCGGCGAGCAGCGTGTCCAACTCCGGCCACCAGCGGCCCGCACGCAACCCCCGGACAGCACGGACGGCCTCACCGGGGTCGGCTCCAGCGACGACCACCCGGTGCGGCGCCGTCCCCGCGAGGACACCGAGATACCAGTGGCGGGCCGTAGGCGGCAGCGCCTCGGCGTCCACGAGGAGGTAGTAGTCGGGCAGCTCGAGGCTCCGCGCCCGCCAGCGCTGCAGGACGGCCTGCACCGCGACCTCTAGGCGGCCGATGTCGCCGGCGCCGTCCCACCGGTCGACCCACGCCGCGGCGACCTCGGCGAGCGGGTCGGCGTCGTGGACGAGGTAAGGGATGTGGGCGCGGGCGGCCTCACCCCAAGCGGCCACCGCCCGGTCGAGCGGCGCCGCCTCAGGGTCGGGCACAACGGCGCGAACGTTGGCGGCCTTGCCGAGCGCGCCGACGAGGGCGCGCAGCTCATCAACGGGCGGCGCTCCGACGAGGGCGAGGACCGTAGTGGTGACACGCTGCATGGCCGAATGGTGCCGCGTCGGGGACGCGGCGGCAGCGCTCGAGCGGGCCGGGAAAGCCACGCGGCCGGCGGCCACGTCGACAGCTCGCCCGGATAGCGGCACCGCTTCTCCGACACGCTGCGGGGTTTCGTGGATCGAGGCGGCGCCTCTACCGCCGCACGGTCAATTCCCCGCGTCGCGTAGCGGGCTTCGCGAGCTGCGAAGTACCAAAGGCCACAGACATGGCCGGCGAGGGGGGCGTTCTTCGAGGTCGGCGTCGAGGGCACCGAGCGTGGGCGCGCGTTCTACGAGGGGCTGTTCGGCTGAAGGTTCGAGTCGGCGCCGACCGAGAGCGGGTTCGTGATCCAGGCGCCCAACATGCCGGGGAAGCATGCACGGGCGACGCCGCTTCAAGGTCTGCCACGACAACCAGGGGTTCTCCTTCGGACTGCACCAGCCGCCGCGCGGCTCCTATCCAGCCGGTCGCATGCGGTGTCAGGCGCCCTTGCGGCCGGTGAGCTTCGCGCGGAGCCAGTCGTGGTTCATCAAGGCGATGAAGTCGAGGCTGATCTGTTTGGGGCAGGCGACAGAGCACTCGCCCAGGTTCGTGCAGGAGCCGAAGTACCGCTCCATCACCGAGACCATCGCCTCGGTGCGGGCCAGGCGCTCGGGCTGGCCTTGGGGCAGCAGGCCCAGGTGGGCGAGCTTCGCGGCGGTGAACAGCTGGGCGGCGCCGTTCGGGCAGGCGGCGACGCAGGCGCCGCAGCCGATGCACGCTGCCGCGTCCATGGCGAGGTCGGCGTCGGCCTTGGGGACGAGGATGAGGTTCGCGTCCGGGGCGCTGCCGGTCGGCGCGCTGACGTAGCCGCCGGCCTCGACGATCCGGTCGAACGCGCCGCGGTCGACGACGAGGTCTTTGACGAGCGGGAATCCGGCGGCGCGCCACGGCTCGACGGTGATGACGTCGCCGTCGGAGAACGCGCGCATGTGGAGCTGGCAGGCGGCCGTGCCCCGCTGGGGGCCGTGGGCCTGGCCGTTGATCATCACCCCGCACGAGCCGCAGATGCCCTCACGGCAGTCGTGGTCGAAGGCAATCGGCTCTCGGCCGGAATCGAGCAGGTTTTCGTTCACCACGTCGAGGACCTCGAGGAACGACAGGTCGTCGGTGATGTCGGTCACCTTGTAGGTCTCGAACCTCCCCGCCTGGTCCGGCCCTGCCTGCCGCCACACCCGCAGCTCCAGGTCCATTGAGGTCCCCGCCCTCCGTCTCGCGCTCGCGCGCTCGACCTCACCCACTACTTGTAGCTCCTCTGGGTCAGCTTCACGTATTCGAACTCCAACTCCTCCTTGCACAGCTGGGGGCGGTTCCCGTCACCGGCGAACCCCCACGCGGCCACGTAGGCGTACTGGTCGTCGTGGCGTAGGCACTCGCCGTCGGCGGTCTGGTGCTCGGTGCGGAAATGCGCGCCGCAGGACTCCTCACGGTGGAGCGCGTCCACGCAGATCAGCTCGGCCAACTCGAAGAAGTCCTCCACCCGCCCGGCTTTCTCCAGCGACTGGTTGAGCGTCTCGCCGTCGCCGAGGACGCGCAGGTCGGTGAAGAACTCCTCGCGCAGCGCGGGGATCTCCGACAGCGCCTTCTCCAAGCCCGCCCTGTTCCGTGCCATCCCGCAGTCGTCCCACAGGATCTTGCCGAGCTCCCGGTGGAAACGGTCGACCGACCGCGTGCCCTTGATCGACAGCAGGCGGCGCACCCGGTCGCCGACCGCAGCCTCGGCCTCGGCGAACGCGGGGTGGTCGGTGCCCGGCAGCGGCTTTCCCAGCAGGGGGGCGAGAAAATCGCCGATCGTGGCGGGGAGGATGAAGTAGCCGTCGGCGAGGCCCTGCATCAGCGCGCTCGCGCCGAGCCGGTTCGCGCCGTGGTCGGAGAAGTTCGCCTCGCCGATCGCGTAGAGGCCGGGGATCGTCGTGGACAGGTGGTAGTCGACCCACAGCCCGCCCATCGTGTAGTGCGGCGCCGGGTAGATCCGCATCGGCACGCGGTAGGCGTCCTCGCCGGTGATGTGCTCGTAGATCTCGAACAGGTTGCCGTACCGCTCGGCGATCACGTCCCGGCCCAGCCGGGCGATCGCGTCGGTGAGGTCGAGGTACACCCCGCTCCGGCCCGGCCCGACGCCGCGGCCGGAGTCGACGACGGTCTTCGCGTTGCGTGACGCGACGTCGCGCGGCACCAGGTTGCCGAACGCCGGGTACTTGCGCTCCAGGAAGTAGTCGCGCTCGGACTCGGGGATCCTCTCCGGCGGACGTTCGTCGTCCATCCGCACCGGAACCCAGATCCGCCCGTCGTTGCGCAGCGACTCGCTCATCAGCACCAGCTTCGACTGATGCGCGCCGCTGGGTGGAATGCAGGTGGGGTGGATCTGCGTGAAGCACGGGTTCGCGAACCGCGCGCCCCGCCGGTACGCGCGCCAGATCGCGGTGACGTTCGACGCCTTCGCGTTGGTCGACAGGTAGTAGGCGTTCGAGTAGCCGCCCGTGGCGAGCACGACCGCGTGCGCGGCGTGGGAGCTGACCTCACCGGTGATCAGGTCGCGGACCACCACGCCGGCCGCGCGGCCGTCCACCACGACGACGTCGAGCATCTCCGTGCGGGGATACAGCGCGACCTTGCCGGCGTTGACCTGGCGCAGCAGCGCCTGGTACGCGCCGAGCAGGAGCTGCTGGCCGGTCTGCCCGCGCGCGTAGAACGTCCGGGACACCTGAGCGCCGCCGAACGAGCGGTTGTCGAGCAGCCCGCCGTACTCGCGCGCGAACGGGACGCCCTGCGCCACCGCCTGGTCGATGATCTCGACGCTGACCTGCGCGAGCCGGTAGACGTTCGCCTCGCGTGACCGGTAGTCCCCGCCCTTGACCGTGTCGGAGAACAGCCGCCAGACGCTGTCCCCGTCGTTGCGGTAGTTCTTCGCCGCGTTGATCCCGCCCTGGGCGGCGATCGAGTGGGCGCGGCGCGGCGAGTCGTGGAACGTGAACACCTTGACCCGGTAGCCCAGCTCAGCGAGCGTGGCCGCGGCGGACGCGCCGGCCAGCCCGGTCCCGACGACGACGATCTCGAAACGCCGCTTGTTGGCCGGGTTCACCAGCCGCATCTCGAAGCGGTGGCGGTCCCACTTGTCGATGACGTGACCGGACGGAATCCTGCTGTCGAGCTGCGTGGCGGTCACGAGACGACCCCTGCCAGGACCAGGGTCGGGAACGTGACGTTCCCCAGCGTCACCACGAGCGCGAACGCCACCGCGAAGTGTCGGCGCCAGTGGTTGAACCTCGGGTTGGCCACGCCCAAGCTCTGGAACAGGCTCCACGCGCCGTGGTAGAGGTGCAGCCCCAACGCGAGGTTCGCGAGGACGTAGAGCAGGGCCACCGGCCAGCGCTGGAAGCTCGCGACGACGTTGTGGTAGACGTCACCGCGGACGTAGGCCGGGTTCGCGAAGCCCCAGGTCAGATCGGCCAGGTGGAACAGCACGAACAGGCCGACGATCACGCCGGTCCAGCGCATCGTGCGCGCGGCGAAGTTGGCGGCGACGTACTCCCGCGGGGACTGGTACGCGACCGGCCGCGCCCGCCGGTTCATCACGGTCAGCGCGTACGCCGCGTGGACATGGAGCACGAACGCCGCGGCGAGGCCCACCCGCAGGAACCACAGGAGCACGCTGCGCGGGGCGACGGGCTCGCCCATGCCGCGCAGGAACTCGGCGTAGTCGTTGAGCGCGGCCGGCCCCAGGTAGACCTTGAGGTTGCCCAGCATGTGCGCGAGCACGTAGAGCATCAAGACGACGCCGGTGACCGCCATGACGTACTTCTTGCCGATCCCCGACCGGTAGAGGTCGACCGCCCAGGCGACCCTGCGCGGGGGTGTCGGTGCGGTCGCGTCACGACGCGTCTGCATGCCAGAGGGAGCGGTCTTGGCCATAGCGACGCGAATGTAGCAGCGGGTCCAGTCAGCGCCGCTGTACGGGGCCATGCGCGAGACGGCATACGCTGTGGGCGTGATCGGCCGTATACGGATCGACGGAGAGGTCCTGAAGGAGCTGCGCCACCTGCGGGCCATGTCGCAGGAGGCGCTCGC
>JBOGEB010000074.1:0-18535 GCA_050743125.1 Egibacteraceae bacterium | reverse complement strand
TGGGGCTGGGGTCCGGGGTGGGGCTCGGCGACGGCGCGGGCAGGGACGGCAGGAGGCCATCACCAGCCCGGCCAGGCTCTTGACGGACCAACCGAGCCTTCCGGTGGGACCGGCCCGGCGATGGATCCGGCTCGACCTTGGATGGCTGTGGCTCCGCGAGCACGCTTTCGAGCACACGGTCCCGTACAGGGGAGGGAAGGACCGCGAGCGTCGCGGGAAGCAGCAGCACGACCAGACCGAGCGAGCTGGCGAAGGTGAGTTTGCGGGGCAACCTCATCCGGGTGATCACGGTCTTGCGCCCCTGCCGGCCCGTCCACGACGCGTAGTGCCGACCGAAGAGCCATTCCCTGCAGAACGTCGTGAAGTAAATACCCCTGTCCAGCAGTGACACGATTTCGTTAGGGACGATGCAGAGCAGCGTCCTTTTGATCCCCAGAAGAGGGGTCGCGACAGCCACGATGAACAGGATTCTCGCCGCAAGCCAGAGAAGTAATATGAGGCCCCCTCCATGCACGTAGAGCCCATAGAGAAAAACCAAATAGATCACCGGAGCGGTGATGATGTCCCACAGGGTCGCCAGCACGATCAGGAGGACGTTGGGCTTGACGAGTTGCTTCCTGTGGATGCTCACTACCTGAAACCAGCTCGCCGACCATCGGTTTGAGCTGTTTATAATACGTCTTCAGCGTCTCTGGCTCCTGCGTGTACACCAGAGCCGCCGGGGTGTACGTGATCCGCGCTCCGTGCGCGTACAGGTCCCAGGTGGTCAAGCGGTCCTCCGAGATCGCGTCGACGGCGAACCCTCCCGCGTCCCTCAGGGTCTTCACCCGCATCGCGTAGCCGCACCCCGAGATGCATTGGAGCCTCCCGAGGCCCTTCTCGATGAAGCGCCACCACCTGCAGGCCACCGCGTAGTTCAGTGCCCTCGAACGAGGGAACAGGCCCTTCTCCTGCTTGGGGAGGACGGTGGTACAGGTCGCGTCGTAGCCCTTGTGGAGGTCTACCACCATCAGCGCAATCGCATTGGGAGAGAACGTCGAGTCGGCGTCTAGGCCTACGACAATGTCCGTGGTGACGAGTTCCAGCGCCGCCCGTTGACACAACGACTTGCACTTGAAGTCGACCTCGATGACCTCGGCGCCCGCTTCCCGCGCCAGCTCGGCAGTGTCATCGCTGCACGCGTCCGCCATCACCAGCACCCGCTGGGGCTTGTAGGTCTGCTCAAGACAGGAGCGGACGGTTTCGGTGATTGACTCCGCTTCGTTGTGCGCAGGGATGATGACCGTGACGGTGGGCGGTGCGGAGCGGAGCCGTGGGCTCCCCTTCTTCCTCGACCAGCTGCGGGAGCGGTTGGGCACTCATCGGCGTCTCATCCGTCGCAGCAGCGCACCGGCTCCCGCGCCCATCAGTCCCACAATGGTGAGCACGAGGGAGCCGAGGCCAATATTGAGCAGGCCGTACACGTCTTTCCTTTCTTTGTTCGCTGTTCTTCTGTCCGTGTGAAAGCCTTCGATCGAGTAAAAAGACGGCGCCGCCGCCGGTTTGGTTACGGCCAACACCATGGCCTGACGGCCGACCGTGCCGGTCAGTTCGCGCCAGCGGCAATGACGGCCGTCGCCCCAGCATCGTCAGGGGCTGGTCAGCATCCCGATTGGCGGGTCCGACCCGTCGCCAGTCGCTCAGGGCGCCGCGCTCGTCCTGTGCGCTGGATCGGCGCGGCGACCGACTTCTCCCGCACCGCCGGGTGGGGGTGCGTACACTTTTCCGCTTGTGCGTTTGTACTGGGAGGTCGCGCGTCGGGGGTATCGACGGTACGCGGCGTATCCGGCCGCGACCTGGGCTGGGCTGTTCACGAACGTGGTGTTCGGGTTCATGCGCGGCTCCGTCCTGCTCGCGCTGTTCCGGCAGCGCCACCAGATCGGCGGCTACGACGCGGCCGACGCGATGAGCTACACCTGGCTCACGCAGGCGCTGCTCATGACGGTCTACCTCTGGGGCTGGAAGGAGCTGGCGCTGCGGATCCGCAGCGGCGACATCGCTGTCGACCTGTCACGGCCGCTGGACGTGCAGCTGGGAGGGCTGGCCTTCGACCTCGGGCGTGCGTGCTACCACGCGCTGTTCCGCGGGATCCCGCCGCTGCTCGTGGGCGTCCTGGTGTTCGACCTGACCGTGCCGTCCAGGCCGCTCGTCTGGCTGGCGTTCCTGGCCAGCGTCGCTCTGGCCGTCGCGGTGAGCTACGCGTTCCGCTTCGGGTACAACCTGCCCGCGTTCTGGCTCGCCGACTACCGCGGTGTGGCGTCGTTGGCGACGCTTACCGCCACGCTCTTGTCCGGGTTCGTCGTGCCGGTCGCGCTGTTCCCGGAGTGGCTCGCCGCCGTCGCTCATGCGACGCCGTTCCCGGCGATGGCCCAGACGCCGATCGACGTCTTCGTCGGCGCGGTCCGCGGGCCGGCGGTCCTGACTGCGCTGGCGGCCCAGGCCGGCTGGCTCGTGGCGCTGCTGCTCCTGGGCAGGGCGCTGTTCGCGGCCGGGACACGGCGGCTGGTGGTGCAGGGTGGCTGAGAGCATGCGTCAAAACAGGCCAGAGCGGGTGCGCCTGGGCAGGGGTCCCGCTGGTCGTCCTTGGGGGTGGAGCGGTGAGACGTCCTGGTGAGCCTTCGTCGGCGATTCCGCGACACCGTCCTCCGGTGTTCCGACACATGCTCTGAGGCCGTGGCGCTCTACTGCCGGCTCGTCGGCGCGCGGGTGCGGGCGCAGCTGCAGTACCGGACGTCGTTCGTGCTCGATGTGGTCGGGGCGTTCGGCGGCTCCGGCCTGGACTTCGCCGCCGTGCTGATCATCTTCCATAACGTGGGCCGGCTCGCTGGCTGGTCGATCGCCGAGGTGTCGCTGCTCTACGCGTTGTCGACGCTGTCGTTCGCCCTCGTCGACCTGGTGATCGGACATCTCGACGACCTGGCTTTGCTGGTCCGCGACGGCTCGTTCGACCTGCTGCTGATCCGGCCGCGTGGTGTGCTGTTTCAGGTGGTGACGTTGGACTTTGAGCTGCGCAGGCTCGGGAAGGCGGCGCAGGGCCTGTGCGTGCTCGTCTATGCGCTGTCCCGGCTCCAGGTCCACTGGACGGGAATCAAGGTCGTGCTGCTGCTCGTGACGATTCTGGCCGGCGCGTTGATCTTCGCTGCGGTCTGGGTGCTGGCGATCTGCGTCGTGTTCTGGTCGGTGGAGGGCAAGGAGACCGCGAACGCGTTCACGTACGGCGGCAGCTTCTTGACGCAGTTCCCGATCACCGTCTACGACGCGTGGCTGCGGCGGTTCCTCGCGTACGTCGTCCCGATGGCGTTCGTCTGCTACTTCCCGGCGCTGTACCTGCTCGACAAGCCCGACCCGCTCGGCTTGCCGTTCTGGCTGCGGTTCGCCGCGCCGGCGGTCGCGCTGGTCGCCGCGGGCTGCGCCGGGGGCGTGTGGCGGGTCGCTGTCCGCCACTACCGGAGCGCGGGCGGATGATCGAGGTCCGCGAGCTGCGCAAGCGTTTCGTCGTCCGGGTCCGCCGCGGCCGGGTCCGGCGCGAGCGGCGCGTCGTGGAGGCGGTGGGGGGGATCAGCTTCCGCGTCGAGGCGGGGGAGGTCGTGGGGTACCTCGGGCCGAACGGCGCCGGCAAGTCGACGACGGTCAAGATGCTGACCGGGGTCCTGGTCCCCAGCAGCGGCCAGGTGACGGTGGGGGGCCTGGACCCGTCCCGGCAGCGGCGTCAGCTGGCCGCGCGGATCGGGGTGATGTTCGGGCAGCGGGTGCAGCTGTGGTGGGACCTGCCGCTGGTGGAGTCCTTCGAGCTGCTCCGCCACATCTACCGGGTCCCCGAGCCGGCGTACCGAGCGAACCTCGCGACGTTCCGGGAGCTGCTCGACCTCGGCGGGTTTCTGGACACTCCGGTGCGGCAGCTGTCGCTGGGCCAGCGGGTGCGCGGCGAGCTGGTCGCCGCGATGCTCCACGACCCGGAGGTCCTGTTCCTCGACGAGCCGACGATCGGGCTGGACGTGGTCGCCAAGGCCCGCGTGCGCGAGTTCCTCGTCGCGATGAACCGTGAGCGCGGGCTGACCGTGCTGCTGACGACCCATGACCTGTCCGACATCGAGCGGCTCTGCCGGCGTCTGCTCATCATCGACCGCGGCCTGCTCGTCTACGACGGCACGGTCGACGAGCTGGTGTGCCGGTACGGCGAGGAGCGGACGCTGGTCGTGGACCTCACCGAGCCGAGCCCGCCGCTGTCGGTCGCCGGCGCACGCGTCGAGCGGGTCGAGGGTCCGCGCCAGTGGCTGCGTTTCCGCCGTGACGAGGTGAGCGCCGCGCAGCTCACGGCGGCGGTCGCCGCCCAGGCGGAGCTCGTCGACCTGACCGTCGAGGAGCCCGACATCGAACAGATCATCCGACGCATCTACAGCGACGGCTAGTGGTCCACGGACTCGGGGGGATGCCTCGTCCAGCCTCGTGGGCCTCGAGCCGCTGCGCCTGGTAGCGTCACCCGTATGGATGAGCGCGATGCGATGCGGCTCGCCCGGCGCTGGGTCCGGCAAGGCCACCGTGAACCCCTGAAGCAGCTTGTTGACCGCGCGATCGCGGTCCTGGTCAGCGATCCTGATGAGCAGCGCCTCTTACGGATTCGTGCCGCTAACCGCTTCCTGGCGGTCAGCCGGCCGCACCCGACCAACGGCTCGCCGTACTACGGCTATGCGTTGGCGAGGTTCGAAGAGGAGCCGCGCTACGAGACGCCAGAGGAGGCGTTGACCCGCACCGTCGAGTGGGTCTATGACTGCTTGCAGACGCATGAGCGCAACTGCAAGTGCGGGGGATGGCGGGAACCGGGCTACGTTCCCGGACCGCTGCCCGATATCGGCCCCGAATCGGCCCGATGTGGACGATGAAGCCGGGGTGCTGACTAAGTACCCCGCGGCATAAATACGCTGGCATTCGAGCGACCCTGCATCCACGCTCGCCGCGTTGCGCCTCGCTTCCACAGGACCTCCGGGTATGCGCGCTCGGCGCAGGGCCGCTCTCGGTGCGTCACCGTAACGCACCGCCCGGCGGAGCACTAAGCTGACTTCGGTGGCGACGATCGTGAAGCGGCTCGGCTGGGTGGTGGTCGGCGGGGGCGTACTGCTGTGGATGCTCGGCGTCGTCGAGGCGCGTTACGTGTTCGCGCCGCTGCTCGGGCTTGCGATCTGGCTGGTGGGGCTGGCGTCGTTCCGCTCGCTCCACGCGGGTGGCGCGCACGTCCCCGACGGGCCGCCCCAACCCGTCGATGCCCGTGCGGAGCGGACCACGTACTGGTGCGCGGGGTGCGGGGCTGAGCTGCTCCTGTTGGTCCGCGGCGCGCAGACCGCGCCGCGCCACTGCGGGGAGCGGATGATCGAGCGCCACGAGGTCCCGCGCCTGAACTGACGGTCCCCCCGGTTTTCCCCAACTGTGGATACTCCTGTGGATGGAGTTACAAGCCTGTGCTCACCGCCATTGGCTGAGGACGCCGAGCCCACCGCCCATCAGCACGAACCCGATGAGGAGCGTCCAGGCACCCGTCGGAAGGAGCTCAGGGAAGTTGGAGTTCACGATGATCGCGACGAGACCGAGGACGATCAGGCCGAGCCCGAGCCACGGCACCCAGACAGGGCTGGGCTTGGGCTTCGCTGGCTCGGGCGGAATGTAGTTCGAGCGTTTCGATTTCGACTTCGGCACGCTGAGCTCTCACCTCGTTTCGGGGTGGCACCCCCCCCCAAACGCTCGGGCCTGAGCCGTCCGCACGGGCCAGATGGCCGCGGGTCAGGGAGCGCGTGGGAATGGTACCGTCCCCGGTCGCCGACAGGAGGGATCGTGGATCTCGGTGACCGAGTATGGACTCGCATCCAACGAGAGCAAGCGACTTCAACCGGTCGGCCGGGCAATGCTCGGGTCGCGATGGGCGTGCTCGCGATGCTCGCCGTGCTCGTGGCCAGGGGTTGACCGCCGGGCGCCGGGCGCCCGGAGCGCGTTGCGCTGATCCAGGCCGAGTGAGTCCGCCACGCTCAGCTCGCGCAGCAGCTGGGCGAGCTATGGGGGCAGCTCGCGGTGTTCGAGCAGGAGCGCGCGAAGAGCGCCGAGGTCGTGAGGGGACTGAGGAGTCGTGTGGAAGAGGTGAGGGCAGTGGCCGGCCTGACGGCGGTGGAGGGGCCAGGGCTCCAGGTGACGCTGAACGACTCGGCGCTCCGGCAGTCGCCGACCGGCGACCCGAACGAGGTCGTTCGATGCATACGGAACTCTCCGCTTGGACCACTGGGGATGGCTCGGACGGCGAGCGCAGCGCCGGACACCGGTGAGCGGAGCATGAGGCGCCGGGCGGTGAGCGGGGCATGAGCCGGGTGCTGCGATTCACCGGCTGGACGTTGATCGGGGCGGGAGCCGTGGCGCTCCTCTACCTCGCCTACTCGCTGTTCTACACCGGCCTCGAGTCGCGCCGGGCGCAGGCGGAGCTCGGGCGGGAGTGGGCGCTCGACGTGCGCGGCGCCGGCCAGTCGTCCGCCGCGAACGTGCCGCTGGGCGAGCCGGAGCGGGTCGAGGCCGGTCAGGCGGTGGCGGTCCTGCAGTTCACCCGTCCAGGCGCGACCAAGCCGCTGGTGCACGACGGGCCGCTCTACGTGATCGAGGGCACCGGGGTCGAGGACCTGAAGAAGGGCCCGGGCCGCTACACGGGCACGGCGATGCCCGGGCAGCCTGGCAACTTCGCCGTCGCCGGCCATCGCACGACGTACGGCCACCCGTTCTTCGACCTGGACGACCTGCAGCCGGGTGACAAGGTGCTCGTCACGGACCGGCGCGGTGCCCGCTGGGTCTACTCCGTGGTCCGGCAGCAGATCGTGACGCCGAGCGCCGGCTTCGTTTTGGGGTCGGACCCCATCGGGCTGCGCCGGCCGATGCTCACGCTCACGACCTGCCATCCTCGCTTCTCGAAGGCGCGGCGGCTGATCGTCTTCGCCGAGCTCACTAACCCGACGGGAGGCCAAACATGAGCAGCCGGACGCTCAAGAAGCTCCTCGGCGTGGTGCTCGTCCTCGCCGTGGTCGCGCTCCTGTTCACGGTCGTGTTCCCCTTGGTGGATCGGATGTTCGTGACGAACCCGGTCATTGGGGGTCCTTAGCACGGTCCGGATTGGAGTCGCGCCGGAGGGTGGTGTAACACTAGGGCCTCGGCGGCTCGGTGGTGGGTGACGGCGATGACGGCTCCGGGTCGCCGCCGAGCGCAGTGCTCTCGACCATCGGAGGCTCTACGTGGCTGCGGAACATCCCCTTCGGGAACGTCCCCCCGAGTCTCTCGAGGGCGGTCCCCCGAGCTCGTTGGGGCAGGCCCCCCGAATCCCCGGCCCCCTCACACCCCCTCGCAGCACGCGCACCCAGGAGGTCAGCAGGAGGCGCACGTCCGAGGGTCCGTCATGGCCGATACCCGAGCAGCCACCGCCGCCCGCGCGGTTACCGGCCAAGGCGGACGAGGGGGAGCAGGCGGAGGCGGGGGGGGCCAAACGGCGGACGCGGAAATCCCCGGTCAAGCGGACGTCGGCGACCTCCGCGGCCAAGACCCCGGCGGCCAAGACCCCGGCGGCCAAGAGGAGCGAGGTCAAGGAGACCGCGGCGAGCAGGGCCGCCCCGGCGCAACGGACCACCCGCCCTCCCGCGAGCAGCTCCCCGCCGGCCACCGAGCTCGACGCGACGGTGGCGTTGCGGCCGCTGCGGATGCCGGATCCACGGTCGGTCCAGCGGCCGTGGCTGCGGTCCTACCCGCTTGGAGTGCCAGAGACGTACGACTATCCGCTGGTTCCGCTGACCCGGTTTCTCGACGACGCGGCTGCGGACTTCCCCGAGACCACGGCGGTGGAGTTCGGCGGCTTGGAGCTGTCCTATCAACAGCTGCTCGACCAGGTCGACCGGCTCGCGGCGGCGTTCCAGTCCTTGAGGCTGACCCGTGGCCGTATCGCGATCATGCTGCCGAACTGCCCGCAGCACTTGATCGCGATGTTCGCGGCTTTGCGGATCGGCGCGACGGTCGTGGAGGTCGACCCGCTCCAGGACACCGAGGATCTGGGCCGCCAGCTCGCCGAGACCGCCGTGCAGGCGATCGTGTTTCTGGACCCGTACTTCCCCAAGCTCGACCAGCTCAAGGGCCGGCTGCCGGCCCTCGAGCGCCTCATCGCCACCGGCATCCAGGATTACCTCAAGTTCCCCCGCAACCTTCTGTTCCCGCTCACCGGCTGGAGGAGCGGGTCGTACGCGCGGATCCCGAGCAGCGAGGGCGTGCTTCGCCTCGCTGACCTGGTGAAACGCTCGGCGCCGGTGTTCATCCAGGTCGAGGTCGACCCTGTTCGCGACGTCGCCGCGATCCTGTTCACGAGCGGCGCCGGTGAGCGCAAACCCGTGTGCCTCACGCACGTCAACCTTGTCGTGAACGCGTTCCAGGGACGGCTGTGGATCCCGGACGTCCAGGCGGGACGGGAGCGCCTCCTCTGCGCCGTGCCCTTCTCTGACGCGTTCGGCTTCACCATGTGCGTGACCGCCGGCGTGCTGTCGGCCGGCACGTTCGTGATCGTGCCGAAGACCGACGCCCAGACGGTCGTCCAAGCGATCGAGACGCAACGGCCGACGCTGTTCCCCGCCCACCCGTCGCTGTACCAGGAGATCGTTCACTGCACGGACGCGCCGCGCCGCGACCTCTCGTCGTTGCGGGCGTGCCTGTCGGGCGGTGGAGCGCTGGCGCCCATCGTGGCGGTGCGGTTTGAGGAGCTGACCGGCGGGAAGGTCCGCTCGAGCTACGGCTTGGCCGAGGCCGGGCCGCTGACCCACGCGAACCCGATGTACGGCCCCGCCAAGCCGGGGTCGATCGGGCTGCCGGTCACCGACACCGTCTGCGCTGTGATGGACCGGCGCAACCCGACGCAGCTGGTCCGCCCGGGGCAGGAGGGTGAGCTGGCGGTCAGCGGCCCGCAGGTGATGAAGGGCTACTGCAACCGGCCGTCGGAGACCACGGCGGTGCTGCGGGACAGGTGGCTGCTGACCGGCGACATCGTGGTGATGGACGAGGACGGCTACTTCCATCTCGTGGAGCGGAGGCAGGACGCGATCAAGGCGTGTGGGGTCCAGGTGGTTCCCCGCGCGGTCGAGGCGGTGTTGTCCCGTCACCCGAAGGTCGCCAAGGCTGCCGTCGCCGGGATCCCCGAGCTGCGCGGCGGCGAGGTCGTGAAGGCGTACATCGTGTTGAGGGAGGGTCAGACCGCGACTGTGGACGAGATGGACGACTACTGCCGGCGGGAGCTCGCTGTCCACGAGGTGCCCCAGCGTTACGAGTTCCGGGCGTTCCTGCCCCAGACGCCGCCGGGCAGGCCGATGCGCGAGGCGCTGATCGCCGAGGAGCTCGCCGACTGAGCGCGTGTTTGCGCATGCGGTCCTGCCGCCGGGCAGGTGGGCAGACGGGCAAGGCGGCAGCTCGGACCCCGCATTCCTTTGCATCCGAAGAAAAGCTGCAACCGCGCGGGCCGGTCGTTGTCGGGGTTGGGGCGGTGAGACGTCCGGTGGGCCTTCGTCGGCGGTTGGGCGCATGCCCTCCGATGCTCCGCACGCACTGAAGGGCTGCGCCGGGTAGGGCTGGGGTACAGGCGCTCGCGTCGGCCGAGGATGTGGCTGACGCAGGGCGACATCGTGGGGTACAACCGCCCCGTGAAGCTGAGCATCTGCCCGACGCCGTCCTACGCATGGGCGGACGTGCTGCGCATCGCGGAGCACGCCGAGCGCAGCGGTTGGGAGGGGGTGTGGCTCCCTGACCACTTCATGGCGTCGGGGGGTGACCTGTCACGGCCCGTCCTGGAGTGCTGGGCGACCTTGGCGGGCCTTGCGGCGGCCGTTCCCCGCGTGCGGCTCGGCGCGCTCGTGTGCGGCAACACCTACCGGCACCCGGCGGTGCTCGCCAACACCGCGGTGGCCGCGGACCACGTGAGCGGGGGGCGGGTCGTGCTCGG
The DNA here is from genome assembly GCA_050743125.1 of Egibacteraceae bacterium. GTDB lineage: Bacteria > Actinomycetota > Nitriliruptoria > Euzebyales > Egibacteraceae > JBOGEB01. The sequence continues at coordinate 8,511 of JBOGEB010000074.1, read as the reverse complement.
CGTCGGCGCCGGGTGGCAGCAGAACGAGCACGCCGCCTACGGCATCCACTTCGGCTCGGCCGCGCAGCGGCTCGACCGACTCGAGGAGGCGTGCCAGATCATCCGCGGCTTGCGCGACCGCGACCGCTTCACCTTCCGCGGGCAGCACTACCGCCTGGACGCCGCGCCGATGCAACCCAAGCCGGTGGGTCCGCTTCCCCTGCTCGTCGGCGGCGGTGGCGAGCGGCGCACGATCCCGATCGCGGCCCGCTACGCCGACGAGTGGAACGTCTGGGGGACGGTGGAGACCTTCACGCACAAGGCCGGGATCCTGGACCGCGCCTGCGAGCGGGCGGGCCGCGACCCCGCCGACCTGCGTCGGTCCACGCAGGCGTTGCTGGCGCTGCGCGCTCCGGGGCTGCCACGGCGAGCCTTCGAGAGCCGGCTCCCGGTCGTGGAGGGCAGCGTGGAGCAGCTGCGCGACGCGCTCGGCCGCTACGCAGCGGCCGGCGTGGACGAGTTCATCGTGCCCGGCTTTCGCCCGCAGTCCCCCGACGAGACGATCGCGCTCATGGACGCCCTGACCGCCGAGGTGCTCCCCCTGCTCCGCTGAGCCACTCGCTAATTTGGATTGCTCATCCTTGCGATTCGCACGACGGGGGCAGCCATGTCCAGCGCAACCGAGCAGCCAGCGGCTGTCGAGCACGACGGGGGCTTCGACGAGATCACCCGGGAGATGGCGACGCCGGAGTTTCATAAGGACCCCTACCCGCTCTACGCGCGCATGCGCCGCGACCATCCGGTCCACCGCAGCGCTCGAGGCGTGTGGTACCTGACCCGTTACGCCGACGTCGATGCTGCGCTGCGTGACCTGCGGCTGTCGAAGGATCATGCGCGGATGCGGCGCTGGTACGCGCAGCAGACCGGCAGGGAGGATCCCGGCAGGCTGCGAGCGCGGTTCGGCCGCTCGATGCTGCATGCTGACCCGCCCGATCACACCCGCCTACGCAAGCTGGCCAACCAAGCGTTCACCGCCCGGCGGACCGAAGGCTTGCGCCCGCGCATCGAGGCGATCGTCGATGAGCTGCTCGACGCCGCCGTCGCGGCGGGGGACACGATGGACCTGATCGCGGCGTTCGCCTATCCCCTGCCGATCACCATGATCTGCGAGCTGTTCGGGGTCCCGCTGGGCGACCGTCACCGCATCAGCAAATGGTCCCGGCAGCTCGTGAACCAGACAGAGGTCGTTCCAACTCCGGAGGCATTGCAGCGTGTCGAGCAGGCGGCCGACGAGTTCGAGGAGTACCTGCGGGACCTGGTCCACCGGCGTCGCGCCGAGCCGGCCGACGACCTCGTCAGTGCGTTGGTCGCGGTGGGGGAGCGCGGCGATCAGCTCACCGATAACGAGCTGCTTTCCACCTGTTACCTGTTGCTGGTCGCGGGTCATGAGACGACCGTCAACTTGATCGGCAACGGCACGCTCGCGCTGCTGCGCCATCCCGCCCAGCTGCGCCGGTTACAACAGGATCCGACGCTGATCTCTTCGGCGGTCGAGGAGCTGCTGCGCTACGACAACTCCGTCCAGATGGCGACCCGTATCGTCGTGGGCCAGGTCGAGCTCGGCGGGCACACGCTGGGCGACGGCGCGTTCGTGTCCGCGGTGGTTGGCGCGGCGAACCGTGATCCCGACCGGTTCGCGGACCCGGACCGGCTCGACCTGGGTCGGCCGGATAATCGGCACCTGAGCTTCAGCGGCGGTCCGCACTTCTGTCTGGGCGCACCGCTTGCCCGCCTGGAGGGCGAGGTCGCGATCGGGGCGCTCGTGCGGCGGCTGCCGGCGCTGCGTCTTGACACCGACACCATCGAGTGGCGACCGAAGCCGGCGCTGCGCGGGCTCGAACGGCTGCCCGTCGCCTACTGAGCACGGCCTCGCCGAGAGCGCTGCGTGCCGTCGCTTAGTACCCGGGTCGAAATAACGTTGTCGTTTGGGGCGGTGTTCGCCCTTGTGGCCAGGATTCGTCACGCATGCGTGACGAATCCTGGCCATATGACGATTCCTGGCCACAAGGGCGCACGATCTGTCCAGACCGAGTGCGCAAAGACGGCGCACTGTGCGTCGCGCTCGGCGGCGCCAGCGGCGGGGGGGAAAGCTCGCTGCAGAGCCCAAGCCACCCAGCTGCCGCGCCGCGCAATCTGACGCCTGCCCCGCCCCGAACTCGTCCGTGCCGGACCGCACGGCGATGCGCCCAAGGAGGACCCGATGCACACCCGACAGCCACGCTGGGCCGCGCTGGCCGCGGTCGCAGCTCTGACCCTGTCCGCCTGCGGCGGGGACACCGGCCGCATGGATCACCAGGGTGGACACCCAAGCGCGGACACGACCGCATCCGGGGTCAGCCAGGAGCGCCACCACAATGAACAAGCGCCCGCCCCCATCGAGGGCGCGGCCGAGGCAACCGTGACGGCTCGCGCGTTCCGCTTCGAGCCTGCCGAGCTCGCTGTCCAGGCCGGGCAGCCCATCAACATCGCCTTGACCGCGACCGATATGCTTCACGACTTCACCGTTGACGGGCAGAGCTTTCACCTTGCTGCCGACGCGGGCCAGACCGCTGCTGGCTCCCTGACGATCGAACAGCCGGGTATCTACACCGTGTACTGCTCCGTGGCCGGACACCGCGAGGCCGGCATGGAGGCCACGCTGGTGGTCCAGTAGTGGGCCGGCCCCAGGCGTGTCGCGGGTCAGCCTGACACAGTCCGGCGCGGACGCCCCGCGCGCTGGCAGGCCCAACCTTCAGGAAAGCGGGAACGGCGGGGCTCTGCTCAGCGCTCGGGGTCCGCGCGCCAGCGCAGGTATTCGTCCCTGGTCAGCGCACCGGCTGCGTACCGGCGGTCAAGCTCCTCCCGGGCGGTGGCAATACGCGGCCGTCGCGCGACCGCGACCAGCATGACACCGACCAGGAACGGCCGCTGGACCGCGCAGGTGGAAGGGGTGCATGCCCATCATCCCGAATCGCCCGCACCGTGGCGCAGCGCACGGTTCGCCTCGAAGGCCGCTCGCTCCGCCTGCACGTCGCCTGTCGGCGGCTGTGTGGCCGACGATGGCAGGGCGACCACCTTGCGCACGGTCAGCGCTTGGACAGATCCTCGCGGCGCTGCACGAACTCGTCCCGATCGATCTCACCTTGGGCGTAGCGGCGCTCCAGCTCGTCGAGCGCTCGCTGCGGACGAGCGTGGGTCGCGTCGTGCGCGCCACCCTTCAGGCTGCGGACCAGCCACACGCAGGCGAGCACGACGAACACGAGCAGGGCGATCCCGAGCAGCGTCCATAACAGCATCCCCAGCCACATCCCGCCCATCATCCCGGGGCCCATCATGGTGTCTCACGCTCCTCGCTCGATCTCCAAGGGCGTTCTCGCGGCGCCTGACCTGTCGAGGCACCTCAGGATGCACCTTCTACGAATGCCTGTCGTAAATCTAGCTGCCAGGTCGTGGTGAGGCGCTCTATCGCGTCAAAATTACTATGCTACTTAGGAGATTGCTTGGTGCGGCCGATCCGTGGAGGTGCGTCGGTGGACATGCTGAAGACGTGTCTGAGCTCGAAGGTCCTCCTGCACGGCGGACAAGCTGACGAGCAGCAGCGCCACGGTCAGCCGCGGGGCACGGCCCTCGCGCGTGCGGCAGGGCCGCCAGGCCAGCATGGCGACTCCCGACGCCAGCAGCATCAGCGCGTGGATCACGGCGCACCGCTCGCGTCGAGCAGCCGGCGCAGCGCCGTGGCCTCGGCGCGGTCCAAATCGGCGACGAAGTGCAACAGCGCGGCGGTGCGATCCTCGGCCACACGCAGCGCTTCGGCCATCGTCGAGGCGGCATAGGCCTCGCGTGACACGGCCGCCCGGTACGCCCAGGCGCGTCCTTGCCGCCGCCGGCGCAGCAAACCCTTCTCGTGCAGCCTGCTCATCACGGTCATCACGGTCGTGTACGCCAGGTCGTCCTCGAGCAGGGGCAGGACGTCTCGCACTTGCAAAAACTGCTCCGGACGAGCCCACAGCACCCGCATAATCTTGGCCTCCAGCGACCCAAGCGGTGCAGGTGGGGTGTCCTGGGTCATGGCGCCTCTCGCTGGTCGTGGCAGCAGTCCACTACACAGTATAGTAGACAAATGTGCACCGTAGCTCGCCTACTCAGCCTGGTAGCGCTCGGCCTGCTGCTCGTCGCCTGCGGCGCAGCGCCCGATCCGCAGTCACAACCGGAGCCCGGCATGACCCACGTGCACGGGCTCGCGCTCGACCCGAAGGACCCGGCCGCCTTGTATGTCGCCACCCACACCGGCCTGTTCCATATCAACGGCGAGAACAAGGCGCAGCGCATCGGCGGCCACTACCACGACCTCATGGGATTCACCGTGGCCGGACCCAATGACTTCATCGCCAGCGGGCATCCCGACCTGCGCACCCAAGACCTTCGCGCACCCGGAAAACCGCCGCTCCTCGGGCTGGTGCAAAGCACCGACGGAGGTGTCAACTGGCAGCCCCTGTCGCTGCTCGGCGAGGTCGACTTCCACAGCCTCGAAGCCACCCACGGGCTGGTCTACGGCTACGACTCGACCAGCGGCCGGTTCATGGTCAGCAACGACCGCACGACCTGGGACACCCGATCGACGCTGCCGCTCGCCGACTTCGCCGTCAGCCCGTCTGATCCAGAGCTGGTCGTCGCTTCCACCAAGCAGCGGCTGATCGCCAGCACCGACGGCGGGCGCTCGTGGCAGCCGGCGGCGCACGCGCTCTACGTCGCCCTCGACTGGACCGACACAGGCCTGTACGGCATCACACCTGACGGCAGCGTCTCGGTCAGCCCGGACGCCGGACGCACATGGCAACCCCGCGGCGCAATCGGCGGGCGCCCCGAGGCGCTGCTCGCCCGCCATGACCTGCTCGTCGCGGCCACCGCCGACCGTGGGATCGTCCAGTCCCGCGACGGCGGCCGCACTTGGACTGTCCGCCTGGCGACCGGCAAGTGAGCTCACTGCGAGGCCGCTGACCCGGACGGGTTCATCGCTGGCCTGCGGACTCCCGTGGCTTGGACGAGGTGCAGCGGGTGCCGGACCTGCTGCTGGCGGTAAGGCGGCGGTCAATGAGCGCCGCGAGGCGCGGCGCTTCTTGCTGACCGGCTCGGCAGATGTGCTCATTGTCCCAGCGGTGTTCGGCCAGGGGCTCACCGGCTGGCGTCCTGGCCCGCTGGAGCGCGACGAGCTGCGGGGACGAGTGCTGCGCGGCTCGCTGTTCGTGCGTCGCGCCCGGCAGCGGCGGCGACGCAGGGAAAGCTCGCCGCAGAGCCTTGATACCTAGCTAGCTCTCGCCATTTTCCCGAGGTCTCTCTGGGTATATGCTCGCCTGAATGCGGGTTCACCTGGATGAGGAAGGGCTGCGGATCGGGCAGGCCGCGACGTTGCTCGGCGTGAGCGTCGACACGGTGCGGCGGTGGGAGGACGAGGGCCGCGTGACGCTGACCCGCAGCCCGGGCGGCCAGCGGCTCGTGCCGCTGGGCGAGGTCCAGCGGCTGCTGGCCGAGCGGCGCGCTCCGCAGCTGGCCACGGTCGCGTCGTCGGCCCGGAACCAGTGGGAGGCGGTCGTGACCAAGGTGGTGCGCGACACCGTGGCCGCGACTGTGGAGATGCAAGCCGGTCCGTACCGGTTGGTGGCGCTGACCACGGCCGAGAGCGTGGACGAGCTCGGCTTGGCGCCGGGCACGCGTGTGGTCGCCTCCGTCAAGGCCACGAGCGTGGTGGTCGGCTTGCCGAAGGAGTGAGGAACGTGCGCGGGCGTTGGCTGCTGGTCATCGCTGTCCTGCTGCTCCTGGTCGCCTCGTGCGGCGGCGGGGCCGGCGAGTCGGCGCGGACGACGGCCTCGCCGAGTGATGCGAGCGGCGAGTTTTCCGGCAACCTCACGGTGTTCGCCGCGGCCTCGCTGACCGACGCGTTCGACGACGTCGCGGCGGCGTTCAAGCAGTCCCACCCGGGCGTCAAGGTCGCCTGCAGCTTCGCCGGCAGCCAGGTGCTGGCCGGCCAGATCGTCCAGGGCGCTCCCGCGGACGTGTTCGCCTCGGCGAGCAGGGCGCAGATGGACGTGGTCGTCAAGGCCGGGCGGGCGGCGGGAGCGCCGCGGACCTTCGCCGCCAACGTGCTCGAGATCGCGGTGGAGCCGGGCAACCCGAAGGGGGTCAGGGGCTTGGCGGACCTCGCGAGGCCGGACCTCAAGGTGGTGCTCGCCGCCCCGGAGGTGCCGGCCGGCCAGTACGCGGCCGAGGCGCTGCGCAAGGCCGGTGTAAAGGTCAAGCCGGTGTCTCTCGATGACGACGTCCGGTCGGTGTCGTCGAAGGTTCAGCTAGGGGAGGCCGACGCCGCGATCATGTACCACAGCGACGTGGTCTCCGCTGGCGACCGGGTAGAGGGAGTGCGGATTCCCGCCGGCCAGAACGTCCCCGCCCGCTACCCGATCGTGGCGTTGGCCGACGCCCCGAACCCGGGGGCCGCCGCGGCGTTCATCGACTTCGTGCTGTCCGAGGAGGGGCAGGCGATCCTGCGCCGGCACGGGTTCACCACGCCGTGAGCCGGACGGCGGTGGGTTCGACGTGAGGTCGCAGCTCCTGCCCGGCCAGTCACGGCGGTGGGCGCGGGCGGCGCTCCCGGTGGCGATGGGCTGGCTCGCCGCAGCGGCTGTGGGGCTGCTGGTCCTGCCGCTGGTGGGGCTGGTGCTGCGTACGCCCTGGTCGCGGGCGGGGCAGCTGCTGGCGGAGGAGGTCGTGCGGGCGGCGCTGGGCTTGTCGCTCGTCTCGTCGCTGGCGGCGTTGGCGCTGTCGACGGTCCTGGGTGTGCCGCTGGCGTGGCTGCTGGCCCGCCGCAGCTTTCCTGGGAAGACGCTGCTGCGGGCGCTGTGCGTGCTGCCGATGGTCCTGCCCCCGGTCGTCGGCGGGGTGGCGCTGCTGCTGACCTTCGGGCGCCGCGGGCTCGTCGGGCAGCCGCTCGCCGAGCTGACCGGGGTCACGCTGCCGTTCACCTTCGCGGCGGTCGTCGTCGCGGAGACGTTCGTGGCGATGCCGTTCCTGGTCGTGACGGTGGAGGCCGGGCTGCGGGGGATGGACCGCCGTTACGAGGACGCCGCCGCCACCTTGGGCGCGTCGCGGTGGACGACGCTGCGCCGGGTGACCCTGCCGTTGGTCTCCCCCTCGGTGGGCGCGGGGATGGCGCTGTGCTGGGCGCGGGCGCTGGGCGAGTTCGGCGCCACGATCACGTTCGCGGGCAGCCTGTCGGGCCGCACGCAGACCGTGCCGCTGGCGGTCTACCTGCAGCTGGAGACCGACCCGGACGCGGCGGTCCTGCTCAGCCTGGTCCTCGTCGCCGTGTCGGTCGCGGTGCTCGTCGCCCTGCGCGGTCGCGCGCTGGGCGTCCGATGACGCTGCGGGCGACGGTCCGGCTGCGGCTGGGCGCGCTCACGCTCGACGCGACGCTGCGGGTGGACGCGGGTGAGGTCGTGGCCGTGCTCGGGCCGAACGGGGCGGGCAAGACCACGCTTCTGCGGGCGCTGGCCGGGCTCGTGCCGCTCGACTCTGGCCGGGTCGTCCTTGACGGCCAGGTCCTGGAGGACCCCGCTCAGGGCGCCCGCCGCGCGCCCGAGGAGCGCTCCGTCGGCGTGGTCTTCCAGGATCACCTGCTGTTCCCGCACCTGTCCGCGCGCGAGAACGTGGCCTTCGGGCTGCGCTCGAGGGGCGCCCCGCGCGCCGCCGCTCGGCGGGCCGCGGACCGGTGGCTTGACCGGGTCGACCTCGCCGGCGTCGGCGTGAGAAAGCCGGCGGCCCTGTCCGGCGGCCAAGCGCAGCGGGTCGCCCTCGCCAGGGCGCTGGCCGCCGAGCCCGCGCTGCTGCTGCTCGACGAGCCGCTTTCTGCTCTGGACGTCGAGGCGCGCCAGTCGGTCCGTGCAGCGCTGCGCGCTCACCTCGACGGCTTCGCCGGGCCGTGCGTGCTGGTCACGCACGACCCGATCGAGGCGATCACGCTCGCCGACCGGCTCGTCATCCTCGAGGCGGGGCGGGTCACCCAGGCCGGCACGGCGCACGAGGTCACCAGGCAGCCGCGCTCTGCGTGGGTGGCGCGCCTGGTCGGCGTCAACCTGTTCCGCGGCTGGAGTGACGGGATGCTCGTCACGCTGCCCTCGGGCGCGACGCTGGTCACGGCCACGCCTGCGCAGGGGGAGGTGTTCGTGGTCGTGCACCCCCACGCGGTGGCGCTGCACCGCCGGCGCCCGGAGGGCTCGCCCCGCAACGTCTGGCAGGCTGCCGTCCGCTCGGTCGACGGGCGGGGTGACCGGGTTCGGGTGCGGCTGGGCGGCGCTGTCCCGATCGTCGCCGAGGTCACCCCCGCCGCGGTCGCCGAGCTGGATCTGGCCCACGCCGACACCGTCTGGGTGTCCGTAAAAGCCACCGAGACCGAGCCGTACCCGGCCGACGGCACCCAGGCCGCCAGGTAGCTCCTGGCTGCAC
>JBOGEB010000073.1:0-19383 GCA_050743125.1 Egibacteraceae bacterium | reverse complement strand
CACACGCCGTCGTGCTGGCCGGTGGCCAGCGCCCACTCCAGACACTCGTCGATGACGGGACAGCGCTGGCAGTAGGCCTTGGCTTGCGCAGTCTGGGCCACAGCCGGACCACTCCAGCCGATGGGAAAAACAATTCCGGGTCTTCGTCCAGGCAGGCGGCCTGGGGGCGCCAATCCAGCATCGCGTCGCTCCTCGTAGAGTACGGTTCGTGGACTGCAAGCTTTGCCTCGTGCGCCCGGAGATGGCCAGGGGACTGCTACACGGTTGGTATGCATCAGATGCATACCAACCCTGACAGGACGGAAACGCCAGGACTAAACTCCGCGCATCAGCCGAGCCAATGCCAGGAATCGGCTCTGACGATAGGTCAGTACGACGGATGACCGACGACCAGTCCGCTACTGTCGTTGCGGCACCCGCCTGGCCCGCGACAACACGGATACACTTCCTCGCTATGCCGGAAGAAGCGGCAAGATGCTGCCCTCCATCCGCCAAGACGTGCCACCCGAGTTTTGGGACACCGACCAGTTATGCGACGCCCTGGACAACTGGCATATGGGCCGGGTCGTCTACGCCTACCGCGTCCATCCGTTCCACGGCAATCGTCCACTCCCCCAAGAGCTCGTGGCTGGTTGGCTCGAGATCACCCAGACCCAACTGAGCCGCATCGAAAATGGGCCGCCCATTCAGGACCTCGGCCGGCTCATTCGCTGGGCGCAGACGCTTGGGGTCCCTGCGCATCTGCTGTGGTTCAAGCTGCCTGGCCAGCGGCAGGTCGAGGAATCCCCGGCTGCCGCTAAAGAAGCTGAGGACGTGCAGAGAGACCAATTCCTCTGGCTTGCAGGCTCGACACTTGCGAACATCCTCACGCCACCATTGGTGCACGTCTGGCGCACTCCGAATTCGCCGCCAGTCCCAAAACTCACCGATGTGCTCCTCGACCAGGCTCGTGCGGAAACCGAAGGCTTTCGTTGGTTGGACCGCAAGGAAGGGTCACAGAAACACCTTCCGGCAACGACGCGGCACGCTCGTAAACTTTTCAACTTCTGGCGCTTGACCGACGGCACGCACGCTCTGCGCGCGCAGCTTGCCGAGGTGGCAGCCGACGCCTGTCACCTCGTGGCCTACCAAGCGTTTGACCAGGGACAGCGGGCGCCAGCGATCGAGTGGTACCGCTGCACTGCCGAACTCGCATCGCGGTCAGCTAACCAGGACCTCTACGTATTGGCCGTCTGTGGCGTGGCCTCGATGCACTCACGAAATGGAGACACAAAGCTTGCACTCTCAGTGCTTCGTCAGCTCTTCCCACTGCCTCTTTCTGCTGCTGCACAGTGTTCTATCGGAGTCCATGAAGCGCTCACCCAGGCGAGGGCACGTCGTCTTGATCTCGCCCTGAAGGCGTTTGACCGCGCAGCAGCCTTCTCCGAGCAGACCAAGGACGAAGCGCCGTCGTCTTGGCTTGGCATCCCGGACCGCTCCTTTGTGGAGCGTATGCGAGCGAGTACCCTGGCGCAGTTTGGAAACATCGAAGCAATTACCCTTTGGGATTGGCTGGACCAAAGCACGCCAGCCGCCTTTCGGCGCTACCGCGTTCATCTTGCGACCGACGTCGCCCTGATCTACACGCACCAAAAGCAGGTCGAGCCGTCGGCTGAATCACTCACTTCCGCGGTTATCCTCAACCAACAGACACGCTCGGTTGAAAAGACACGACGGATCCTTGCTGATGAGCAAGACCGAGCCGGTTGAAGAGGTGCGCTGGTCCTGGAAGGGGCTGGTCGCCGGGCTGCGCGGTGGGCTGTTCTACGGGCTAGTCGCCGGGCTGCTCCTCGGACTGGTCTACGGGCTGGTCTTCGGATGGGCCGATGGGCGACTGCTCGGCGCGCTGGTCGGCGCGCTGCTCTTTGGACCGATCGGCGCGCTGGTCTTCGGACTGGTCGGCGGGTTGGCCGTCGCGTTGACCAATGAACGATCCACGCCGAACGAAGGCATCCACCGATCAGCGCGTCACGCCCTGTTCTTTGGGCTGGTCTTGGGGTTAGTCGGCGGGCTGTTCTCCGGGCTGCCCAGCGGTCAACCCAACAGACCGGCTGTCGGGCTGGCCGCCGGGTTGCTCTGGGCGCTGCTCTTTGGGCTGGGCTTCGGTGGACTGCCGTGCCTGCGACATATCGCCTTGCGTGCTCTGCTGGCCTATAACGGCTTCGCCCCATTGCGCTACGTCCGCTTTCTTGACGAGGCGACCGACCGGCTGTTCCTACGCCGAGCCCAGAGCGATCGGCAAAGTCGCGGGATGCGCATCACGCGCAGGGACATCCGCCGGAGTTCGAGCATCGCGAAATGGCTTGCCAGTCGCGTGAGATGCCACGTTTGGCAGGACAGCGGCAGGACAGACCAGTGTCAGGGCGTAAACGGGCACGTCAGCGCAGACCCAGCTGATCGCGCGCGCCCTGTTTGGGACGAAGAGGGCTTACAGGCCCAGCAGCGCCATGGACCGGGCTGGGCTCCACGCTGCCCAGCGCGATCCCTGCGCGATGTTGGCCGCGCCCGCCAGGCGCAGCACGCCGATCGCCAGGTTGCGCAGCGTGGCCATCACCCGCGGGCCGGATCCGGTGCGGACCTGCGACCGGTCCTCGTCGAACGTGACGTCACGAACCCAGTGGAGGCTGTTCTCGATGCCCCAATGGTCACGCGCCAGACCCAGCAGACGGGCCGGGTCCGCTTTCTGCGGCGTCAGGCTGGTCAGCCCGTGGACGGTCTCGCAGGAGCGGGCTGACCCGTCGAGGTTGAACACCTCACGCACGATGCAGAACGCCTGGGCGGCATGCGGGAAGCGGACCTGCTCAGGAGAGGTGGCGGCGACCTCGATGGACCGGTGCTCCACCCGTGGGTGCCCGCGGTCAGTCTCTTTGGCTGTGCGGCAAGGGGGGGAAAGTGCCCTCTTCGAACAGGCCCTCGACCGCCCCCAGAATCCCTGGCTGGTTGCCTTTGACCGTGAACACGTAATCGGCGTTTTTGTCTTGGACCAGGAAGTCGGCGTGGCCGCGTTGGGTGTGCAGCGCGTCGGCGGTCACGACCGCCCCGGCCAGGTCGAGATCGGCCAGCAGCGGCCGGAGCTCGGTGATCTCGTTGGTTGTGTGGCCGACCTCGCGCTGCGCGATGACGACGCCCTGGTTGTGCGCCATCGCAGCGAACAGATGCACCGGCCGGCCGTCAGCTTGGACCGCGCCGCGCAGGCTCTTGCCGTCCACCGCGATCGCCAGCGTCTGTCCGTGGACACGTCGAGCCCGCTGTTGGCCGGCCAGCCAACCGCCTATCGCCGCGTCGGCCGCGTCAGCATCGACGCGCACGACCGCTCTGCGCAGCGTCGACTCGTGCGGCGCGAGGCGCCGGCCGGTGACCGGGTGACGTCGCACGCCCAGCCGGCCCAGCACGTCTTGGTCAAGCTCCGCCGCATACTCGCCGACCGCTGTGAAGCTGCGCGCCCCGGCCAGCACCGCGACCGCGGCGATCGCCAGCACCGACGCCAGGCTGTGACGGATCCCACGCCTGCTGCGAGGATCGGGAACCCGCCCGAGTGTGGCCAGCAGCCCTTCGGGCCCGTCCAACTCCAAAGCGTTCAGGTCGATCACCGGTCTCCTCGGGCTCGCTGACAGGATCGGATGGTCGAAAGGGGCCGACAGGACGCCCAGCGCGTCACGGCGCAGCCCCCGCGCCCAGGCAAGCTTGGGGTTGCCGTGGCGGACGTAGACGCCCGCGCTGCGCCGACAGCCCAGGGTCTGCCCCAAAGCGAGGAACCCGGCCGCCGCACAGCAGCTGCCCCGGTGGCGCGCCGGGTCGGTGAACGTCTCCACGGCCAACACCGGGTGGGCGTAGCTGGCCCGGTAGTCGCCTGAGATGCGTCGCAGCGCCCTGGCCAGCACCGCAGAGGCCAGATTCGGCTTTCGACCCTGCGGCAGAACACAGAAACGCTGGTTGTCCACGACATAGCGCAGACGGCGGAGCTGCTGCTGCTTTGACCAGCCCACCCAGCGGTCCCTGGGACCGCACGCCAGCGCAGCGGACCGGAACCCCAACACCGCGACCCACCTGTCACCCTCGGTCGCGACATAACGCATCGTCTCACCCACGATGCGATGCCCCAACCAGTGATGGGCGTCCAGCTCAGCGTTGAACCGGTCGACCTCGTCACGACGGACAGGCCGCACCACCAAACCCTCACGCACGCTCTCCGGCACGCAAGACTTCTACCAGCCGCCCTCGGAAAAAGCCAGCACCCCAGCGTCCAACCAGGTCAGCAAGCTAAGTCACAGACTTTGCCGGAGCCCTGACGCCGAGCCGGATCCGGTTACCTATTCGTTCACCGGCTCCTGTTGGAGCATCTCGCCGGGTCGGACCCTACCCGCCTATTTGCAGAAGCCGATCAGGTTTGTTGACCCGTCCCAGAACGGCCACACACAACCATTCAGTACCGCCACAAAAGCGGTACTACATCGCAGCCGTCCGTCACCACTGACATGATGATGTGCCCAAGCCACCCAGCAGCGTTTCCCTCACCCGCCCTTCCAGATGCTATCGATGACCGGCGGTGTAGCAGGGTGATCGGCAAAGTCGGGGGATGCAGGTCGATCACAGCTCTCCTCGCACTCGACGGAGACAGCAGCGGATGGTCGAACGCAGCCGACAGGATCTCGACGGCGTCGCGGCGCGGTCCTTGCGCCCAGGCGAGCTTCGGGTTGCCGTGATGCACATAGGCGCCTGGGCTGCGCCCATAACCGAGCGTCTGGCCCAAGCGGCGATGCGTAGCAGCTGCCCCGATGCCGCGCAGGGTCGGTGAACGTCTCGACCACCAGCACCGGATACCTGTAGCTGGCCTGGTAGTCGCCTGACAGCGCCGCAGCGTCCGTGCGAGCACCGCAGAAAGGCCAGATTGGGCCTGACACGGCCCTCAGGCCGGACAGAAACGCTGGTTGTTCACGACGTAGCGCAGGCGGCGGAACTGCTGCTGTTTGGACCAGCCCACCAACGCGATGCCCTAGCCAGTGATGCTCGTCCAGACAGGCCTTGAACCGATCGACCTCGCCGCAGCGGACAGAGGCCACACTACCAACCCTCACGCACGCACGCTCGTCGAGCACGCACGGCTTCTATCAGCCGCCGACTCGGAAAGCCAGCACCCCAGCGTCACAGGTCAGCGGGCTACAGCGCAAACTTTGCCGGGGCACTGGCGGTGTAGCCGGGTCGAAAGCGCGCGCCGACGTTGGCCATAACCCGGCCGTCAGCGGCAAGCGACTGAGCGAGAGCGACGCTGCGCTGTCATCGGTGAGCACGGCACACCATTCGACTAATATTTCGCAGCGCGCCAAACGGTCGCCGGACCACGGCCGATCGATCGCGCGAGGGCTGAAAGAAGCGACGTCACGGCTGGTAGCAGCCGCTACTGCATGTCTCCGGCCGTTCCTTAGAGTTGATGCAGGTCCCTGCCTCTACCTGGGTTGTGAGCGACACGGCCCTTTCTTTTTAGGCCGTTCTGTGCGATCCTGTCGAAAATTGCATCGTTGCGTGATCGAGGAGCGCCTGGTGGTCAGTCGACGCATTGCCGGATTCCGATTGGGCATCTATGTCTTCAAAGACGCCGAGATCATTGATTTCGCCGCGCCGTACGGGGTGTTTTCGGTGGCGCGGCGGTTCGACCCGGAGCTCGACGCGTTCCTCATCGCCGACGCCAACCGGCCGGTCCAGGCGCAGGCCGGGTTCACGGTGCTACCGAACTACGCGTTCGCCGACCGACCGGCGATGGACGCGTTCCTCATCCCCGGCGGGTTCGGCACACGACAGGAGCTGCACAACCGACGGCTGCACGAGTTCATCCGGTCGCTGCCGGAGACGACCCTGCTGACCAGCGTCTGCACCGGCTCGTGGATCTACGGGCAGATGGGGCTGCTCGACGGGCTGCCCGCCACCAACCGAAAGGAACCCGACCGCATCGAGTCAGGACCGGACGGCAAGGTGCCGCTGGACCGTCTCGCCGAGATCGCCCCGGCCTGCAAGATCAGCCGGGCCAGAGTTGTCGACGCCGGCCGGATCATCACCGCTGGCGGCATCTCGTCAGGAACGGAGATGGGCTTCCACCTGCTGCGGCGGGCCGGATGGACGCAGGACCTGGTCGGCGAGGTCGCGCGTGTAATGGAATACACGTCCTCCTACGAGCGCCACCGCGAGGACATCGAGATCCTCTGACGCGCAACCGTGGGCCGGCGATGTTCCTCGTTGCCGGTCGTGCCGCGTCCCACGTTCGCGTACCAGCCGAACGAAGGCGATCGTCCGCGCGGCTCGGATATCAGCCGTTACCGGGAGGCTCCCGCAAGGTTTTTTGCTCGTGGCGTGCTGCCGCGTCTTGCGTCGCTGTTGATGTCCGAGTTGCTGGTTGTTCAATGTTTGATCTGGATGATCAGTTGGCTGTGACGCTGGTCGGTTGGTTGTTGGGGTCAGCGTGCAGCGTCCGGCAGGGTCGCACAGACTGCGGTCGTCTGGTGGCCCGGACGCGGCGTCGTCGCGGTGACGGTGTCCTGCCGTCTGCAGGAACTGGCTCGGACAAGAACCGCATGGGTGTGGTCGTTTTGTTCGGGTCAACGCAGCATGCAACACGGGCACCGGTTGGGGTACGGGCAGAACGGCCGCTGCTACGGCGAACGCGGCTGCGAGGGCTGGCGCGGTGCGGCGGTGAGCCGCCGCCGCCGCTGCCGGCCGGGCGGTCTGGGTGTGGACGGTCTGTTCGCGCGCGCGGGTCGATGCTGACATCGGTCAGCGCGAGCCCTCGGGTCGCCGCGGTGGAGACGACACCAGTACGACCGGCGGTGTCACCGCCGGTCACCGGCAGGCTCATGACGTGAGCGCGTCGCCGATGCGGTGGACCATGACCCGGTCGTTCCTTCTAATCCGGGCGTCCCCGTGACGATCACGACGCGGTCGCCGGTGGTGGCCCAGGCGCCGTCGATCACGGCGCGTTCCGCGGCCATGAGCAGTTCGGTCGCGCGGCCCTGCATGGGGACAACAACCGCCTCGGTGCCCCACATCAGCGCCGTCCGCCGGCGGGTGAGCTCCCGCGGCGTGATCCCAGCAGCGGCATCGGCGGCCGGTTCTTGCTCATGAGCTGGACAGAGGAGCCTGAGATCGTGAACACCACGATCGCGGTCGCGTGTATGTCGCAGGCGAGCGCACAGGCGGCCTTGGCGACCACCCGGCTGATGCCGGCCTCGTGCGGTGGGGATAGCGGGTGCACGAGGTGAGGCGAGGCCTCGGCGACCTCGATGATCCGCGCCATCGTCCGCACGGCCTGCACCGGATAACGCCCGACGGCGGTCTCACCCGACAGCATGAGCGCGTCGGTGCCGTCGAACACCGCGTTCGCGACGTCGCTTGCCTCCGCCCGCGTGGCCCGGGACGAGCCGATCATGCTTTGCAGCATCTCCGTCGCGGTAATGACCGGCCGAGCCTCGGCGCTCGCCTCGGCGATGATCTCCTTCTGGAGAGCGGGGACACGCTCGGGACCGATCTCCACACCAAGGTCGCCGCGCGCGACCATCACCGCATCCGAGGCTGCGACGATGCCGGCGAGGTTGTCGATCGCCTCGGCACGCTCGAGCTTCGCGATGATCCGGCATTCGCCGCCGGCCGCGTGGACATGAGCGCGAGCGTCGAGCACGTCAGCTGGTGTGCGCACGAACGACAGCGCGATCCAGTCGATGCCCAGGCTGCACGCGAACGTCAGGTCCGCCACGTCCTTGCTGCTCAGGCTGGGCGCGGAGACGGCGACGCCGGGCAGGTTCACGCCTTTGTGTGACCTGGCGATCCCACCGGCTACGGCCCGCGCCCAGACGCCGTCGGGTTCGACACGGGAGCAGACCAGCCGGATCGAACCGTCGTCGATCAGCACGACCGCGCCTGGGGTGACGTCGGCCGCCAGATGCGGATAGGTGACCGGTAACGCGGTCTGGCCGCTGCTGGAGTAGGCGTCCAAGGTCTCACAGCCCGGGACGAGGAAGACCTCTGCGTCGGTCGGTACGGGCACACCCTGCGGGGGGCATGTGCCGAGCCGGATCTTTGGTCCCTACAGGTCCGCGATGGTCCCGACGTTCCGGTCGAGCTGGGCAGCGATCTCGCGTACCGTGCGGAGGCGATACGCGTGTTCCTCGTGGTCTCCGTGTGAGAAGTTCAACCGGACGACGTCGATCCCGGCCTGCAGGGCAGCGCGCAGCGTGTCCCGGTCATCCACAGCCGGGCCGAGGGTGGCCACGATCTTCGCCCGCCGCACCCGGCAACACTAACCCTCACGCACGACCTCACGTTGGCACCGATGTTACGGCTCGGTAAAGACTTGCCCCCGACACCCTGGCGGTTCGAGTCGGCCCGGGATCTCCGTGTATCGACATACCCTCGATCGAGCAGCCTTCACTCCCACCGCCTGCCTCCGCTTCGCGATCATCCGCATAGGCTCACGGCCACCTACCATGGCGCAACCACCACCCTTACGTCCTTTACGGCGGTATGCAGCAGCGGGCGCTGCGCGCCTGACCATCACCCGGCTACCAGCGAGCACCACACCTCTGGTATCAGCCGCTATCCGATGGTTGGTGGTCTCGTTTCCGGACTACCTTTGGTGTGCAATGGCGAGCAGCGTGAGTCTGGAATCGGCCTGGAACAGGCAATACATACGCAAGCTGACAGACAGTACAAAGGTGTCTAACGGCGCACGCTTGGCCGTAGCAGCGCCGTGCGGAGGCCTCATAGGCCGGCGGATAAGCAGTTCTACGCATGCCTAAGCCTCATGGATCAGAAACCAGCGACTCAAATACATCATATGACCAATGCGGCCACCCAAAGCCAGGCTACTATCAGTCTGTAGTACTGCCGCTGGTAAGTGTGAGCTCTCGCAGTTGAACTACGGTGCCTGCTCAAACCTTGCCGGCGCTATGGAGCAGGTGCTGCCACTAGCCATCCCTACAAGATCAGGCACTTGCAGAGTCAAGCAAGCCGTCAGACGATCGTGATCGTGCTATTCAACCGATAAACGGAGGCTCGACATGGCAGCGTACTTCGCATTCATGCAACAACCGGATCAGGAGTTTGTTTTCGAACTTACCGACGAGCAGAAAATCGCTCACGCGCGAAGAGTTTTGTCGGGCGAGGAAAAAGAAAAAGTGCACGTTACGGGCAGAATTAGAAAGAGACCGGAGCCCTACAATCCGAAGTGGTCGTATCATCTCGATCCCACTACCATCGATTTCTTTGCCATGGCGATCGAGGTTTGTGACGCCAATATGGAGTACGTTGAAGACCATCTCGATGAGGCGTGTGGCGCGTTTCTCCCCGGCTGTCACTGGTGTCCGTGGGATTCAAAACTCATACGCGAGGTGACGTGACGTAGACCGCTTGTGGCGAGCCGCGGTGTCTCCGCATCGAGGGGTTATGGGTAGTAAGTGCGAGGTTTCCATCATTCCCGCGCACCCGCTACAAGCGAAACCTGTCACGGTACACGCTTACGAGTTCCCATGCAGCACACGCTGGCACGGTTATTCGGCGCTACGGTGAAGTGTGCAGGTCGGGGGTGGGCTGAACCACACGAGAAATGCCTGACGCTCCGCAAACTCGTTGGGTTGCTACTAATCATAAAGCAGTCCGGCTGACAGGTCAGTGATCTTTGCTGTCTCAGGCGTCGTATACGCAAAATTGAGGACGACACGTCGGACATTACCGGTAAGTGGGGTTACGCGATGCGCTGACGTGTCACTTCGAAGGACGTAGCCGTCGCCGGGCCGGTGAAAAGCTTGCTTGGCTTTTCCTGTCTGCAGCGCCGAGAGGCAGGTGGCGTTCGGTACATATTCGAGCAGGCCGCCGTCATCTGGAGAGTCGGGCGCTTCGACAAAGATTACCAATGCTACAGGATTGTGGTCGAAGTGCGCGCCGTGCGTATCTCCTGGTCGGTGCAGGTAGTTGGCGACATGCCGCTCGATCGGATCGGGGACAACGACCAACGAAGGCAAAGTGACCTGGCGTAAAAATCGGATCAGGGCTACGTCTGTGTACAGCGTAGAGATAAGCTTGGATTCCTTCGCGATCAGCACTCCTCCGACAGTGGTCATGTGTCGTGGCGAATTGTCCATGCACATCATGCGGAAGTCACGCCGTTTAGCGACTCGCTCGAGATCCCGAAGCTCTTTCACCAGAAGTCGCATACCATGATCAGTAACCAAACCAGGCAGCGGCACATAGCCTTCCTGGCAAAATTGCGAACACAGATCAATCGCGCTTTCTTGAAAACGCGGAATGTCGAACAATAGCGCCTGTTCATTCGTCATGACTTCACCAGATCACATCGACAAAACGAAATCAACGAAACTGCCGTGACTATTCATCAGCCCTCAGGTGAAGGCCAGCCGGCCAGGCACTCCAACGCCACATGGCTCCACCGCATCCCTCACCGAACCAAACCATTAACAGGGCGTTGTAAAGCATACACACGCACCGGAATTTCGCCGAGCACATCCTCACGCAGCACGCAAAAGCCGAGCCGTTCAGCAACTGCGATCGACGCGGTATTCTCCGAATTGATCATCGCGGTCACATACTCCAGCGGAAAGCGCGCGAATCCCCATTCCAAACACGCCTGCGCCGCCTCGGTGGCATAACCTCGACCCCACGCCTGAGGCCGCAACACCCATGCCATCTCCGTCTCGTCGAACTGCGGCCAATACTCCAACCCGCAGCGCCCGACGAAAGACCCGCTTTCTTTCAACAGGACAGCACACAATCCATGCCCACGTTCGATCCACTGCCGCTCGACCCCCGCTAGACGCTTCAATGCCGCCGGCTGATCATACGAATCAACGAACCGGCTCACTCGGCCATCGGCGTGCAGCGCCACGAACTCGTCCACGTCACCAACAGTCAAAGGACGCAGCCGTAGCCGTTCGGTCTCCAGCACGTTCACACGTGTGGACAGTACCAGCCCTGACTGCACCGCATTACCGCCTACGGCTTTCGCTGATCACAGTGCGGATAGCACGGCGGGTGGCAACGCCTGGTATCCCCGGCTACCGGAGGCTCTCAGGGAGTTGCTTGCAGATCATTGCCGGATAGGCGAGCCCCGCCAGGCATCCGAAATGCCCTCGGGTATTCCTCAGCTATCGGTGTGGGGTGCCTAGTCGGCGGTGAGTTCGAAGGACAGGGCGTTGCGGTCGGCGGGGAGGACGAAGTGGGCGACCTCGAACGGCTTGCCGTCCTGATCCAGGCTGGTGTGCAACAGCTCGATCACGGGAACACCCGGGGAGATCGAAAGGATCTCGGCCTCGTCGGGCTTGGGCGTCCGTGCGGTGATGTCTTCGCGGAACGCCAACAGGCGGTGACCGCGCTCCTCAAGCCGTTGGTAGATCCCGCCAGGCCCCACCTCGGGCTGGTGGAGGCTGCTCTGGCCGGCGACCTCCAGGGGGATGTAGGTGTCGGCGAGCTGCACGGGCCGATCGTCGGCGAAGTAGCGGTTTCTCCTGCGAAGCACCTTGTCGCCCTCCCCGAGCTCGAGACGCTCGGCAACCCATCCCGGCGCCGAAACCGGCTCGACGTCCCGAACTTCGACTCGGGCAGCGAAGCCCTGCCGCTCGGCCTCCGCGCGGAACGGGGCGATCCCCACCTTGCGATAGCGCCGCGAAACCGGTCGTGTCCGAGGCGCACCATTGGCCGCGGAGGACGGACGAACACACCCCGCCCGTGCTGAGCCTCCACGAGCCCTCGCCCAGCAGGATCTGGATCGCCTGCCGGGCGGTGTTCCGCGCCGTGCCGTAGCTGCGCGCCAGCTCGCGCTCTGACGGCAGCCGGGAACCCGGGGGGTGGCTCGCCGGCGTCGACCGCTCGGAGCAGCTCGTCCGCGATCCGTTTGCTCGGTGGCGGCTCCCGCTTGCCGCCACCAGATTCCGGGCGCTTCCAGTCATCCCCGCAACTGTCCTACGACTGGCCTGCGCCAGTAAGGGTCCACAGCCTGACCCACGTGGCGCTTCGTGGGCCGTGAAAGGCCGTACATCCCAGCTTGCGTCGACCTGCCCTCCGGGTACGGCGGACCTCAGGACGCATCACTAGCCACCTATCACCTTGATTGAGAGGTCGATTGGGGACACCGGGTTTCTTGGACAACCTCCGCTGATCTTTCCAACGGAACGACAGGAGGAAGCGGTATGGTCGAGGCGACCAGAGCCTTCCGAATTTTTGTCAGCTCGACCTTCGACGACATGGTGGCCGAGCGTGACGCTTACACCTTCACTCATTTTCCCCCGCCTGCGGGAGCTTTGCCTGCGCCAGGGGGTCCATTTCCAGGCAGTGGACCTACGCTGGGGGTGAGCGAGGAGGCCAGCGAGGATCAACGCAGCCTGCCTGTCTGCCTCGCCGAGGTCGGCCGCTGCCACAACTTCATCGTGTGCTCCTGGGCGAACGCTACGGTGGTGTCCGCTGCCGTATAGCGCGCGTGCATCGCGTGCGCCGCCAGCCGGGCCTGCAGGCTCCGCTGGGCGGCTGAACGGCCGCTCATCGGGGCGCCCCCGTCGCCTCGGCCTGCGCGAACCGCAGCTGGCGCTGACCTCGTCCAGTCCCGCGAGCAGCGGCCCGATCCGCTCGGCCGCTGGTTGATTGCCGGCGCGCACCGCCGACGCGCAGGAGATCACGCGGCCCCGATGCCGCCTGGGGCGTGCGGCTGGGAAGCCACTGCGGCGGCGAGCTCGTAGACCTTCCGGTCCAGCTCGGCCCGCAGCCGCACGACCCAGTCTTCGGTTTTTTGGAGCCGTTCCACTGCCTCCGTGCAGCCGTGTGGCTGGTGGCCGGCGGAAGGAGGGATCCTTGCCGTCGAAGCGTCACGACAAAGACGCCTCGGGCGTCGAGCAACCGAGCGGGCTCTGGAGGCATCCCTCATTGAGGCGCAGAGGCTGCTGTGCTTTCTCCAGGTCGCCGGTGAGCCGCTTCGGCTGTGTTTCGTGAAGGGCTCTACGGTCCCTGCGCAGACAGCCTGCGGCAGATCAGCCGTTGTCGAAGGGCGCTGTCTCGTCGGGTTCGGGGATGGTGGTGCCCCGGCGCGCGAGGCGGAGCCGATCCGGGTGCTGGCGGGCTCCGAGCGTGAGGCGGAGAAGGCGTTGATCGCTCCTCCGGAGACCGTGGCTCGTGTCGAGCGTGTGCTCGGGCTTGCCGACGGTTTCGAGTCGGCCTACGGCATGGAGCTGCTCGCCAGCGTCCACTGGGTCGGGACGCACGAGGACCCGAATGCGGCGACCGATGCGGACTTGCCTCGAGGCTCGTTCGGGCGTGGACGCCGCGAAAGAGCCGGATGCTCGCCCCTGAGCACGTGCGCGCCGCGTGGGACTGCTTGCACGGCCACGGCTGGCTGGCGCCCTGGTCGACCGCGGATCTCGTTCGAGATCGGCAAGCCCTCGTACGCTCGGTTCATGTCCAGCGGGAACGCCCGGGATGAGCTGCGGGGTGGTCGACCGGATCCCGCCCGCCGAGCTGCGCCGCATCCTGCGGCTGGTCATCGGTGAGCTTGCGTCCGCGGCGAGCCGCCGGCACGACGAGGCCGCCCGCGAGGAGAGGCCGCCCGCTCCGGGCGGGGCGCGTCGCCGTCGGCTGTCGTTCGCGGGGATCATCGAAGATGATCCAGACGCTGCCCGTCGGTCTGAGGAGATCCTGCGTGAGGGGTTCCGGCGGCCCGCCTCATGTTGATCTGCGACACCGGGCCGCTGTACGCCTCCCTGAACCGTAAGGACGATGACCACGCTCGTTGCCTCGGCCTCCTCGAGCAGCACCGGGGCGCCTCGTCGTTCCCAGCCCGGTGCTCGCCGAGGTCTGCCCGCTGCCTGCCATCACGCTCGTTCGGATCACCCAGCTCCTCGACAGGGTTCGCCCGGAGCTCTTTCACCTCGCGGCGCACGTGGACGGCGAGGGAGTCTGTCTCAGCGCTGGGGCTGACCTGCGCGTCGAGCGCCCAGCCGCTGTCGGAGAAGCCATCCTCGCCGCTTGCACCAGGCCGACGCTGGTCGTCCTGAACTTCTGCGGTTCGATCGCCCTCGGCGACGAGTTGGTGGGTCCCATCCCTTTCGTGATCGCCTGGCCGGATCGCTTCGACGATGAGCAAGCCCGCTCGTTCACGGCGACGCTGTACTCGTCGCTTCGTTACAGCACGATCCGGTCCAGCCACGAAGAGGCGCTCCGGGAACTTACGAGCCCCGACCTCGCCGAGCCGCAGCTCTTGGGCGCCAATCAGCGGGATACACAGCTGTTCCGGACATCGGACCATGGCCTCTGACGCGGCGCCTCCGAGGTCGCCGAACAAGCGCCTCCAGAACGCGCGGCGGCTGACGGAGCGCTGCTCACAGCCGGCGGCAACTGGGGCCTGCGCTGGGCTTTTGCACAGCGAACAACTGAGCCGGTTCCGCTCCCGCGCGGCCTGTGTCCTCCCCGATCAGCACGGCGTTCAGCCCTTGATCCTTACCATGGAGACGCTCTGCCGACTGAGCTAGGGGGGCCTGGTCAGGACCGGTAGACCTGCGAGCTTGCGGTCGCCCACCTCTCGACGGGCTGCGCAAAGCGCGCTCACAGCATACGAGTGCCGGACCTCGGCGCTCGGCGGAGGCCGCAGTGAGCGCTGGCACGGGCGGCACGAGCGCGTCAGCCGAGCCGCTGCTCGAGGAAGCGCACCGCCGCCTCCAGAACCTCGTCACGTCCGGCGCGGATCCCGGCGATCGTAGGGCGCGCCTCGACGTGCGGCTGGATGCCGACGCGCTGGAGCTGCCGCCCGTCGGCGTGGCGGACGTCGTGCCCGCTGAACATCGTCCGGACGCCGCCGGGGAGCTGGATGGCGGTGACGTCGCCGTTGGCTCCGTTGGTCGCGGTGCCGACGAACGTCGGGTCGCACGCTGCCTCGACGAGCAGGCACGTGTGCTCGGCCTGGCTGATCGACTCCTCGTAGATCAGGACGACGACCGGCTTGGTGTACCGCCACGTGCCGGGCGGCGGGAGAACCTGGTCGAAGACCAGCTCCCGGCGCTCGTGAGGATCGGGACCGTGCGGCTCACGCCGCCGGAAGCGCGCGACGACGAACCGACCCTCGTGCCGGGACAGCCTCGGCGCGATCGCCCATGCAGTCCCGTGGGGGTAGCAACGGTCGTCGATGACGAGCGCCGGCGTGTCGCGCACCGCCTCGAACGCCTCGTCGACCTGCGCCGGCGTCAGGCGGGCGAGGTCCATGTACCCGAAGCCTTCGGGGAGGACGCCGAAGACGGGCTGCGGCCGGTCCGGCCACCGGACGCCCTGCCGGTCGCGCGTTACCCTCACGTGCCGCCGGTCACCCGCTGCATCGAGGACCTCGAGCTCGGCCTCGCTGCCCTCGGGCCCGCCCAGCAGCAGCTGGTGCAGGCGCCACTCGAGCGCTTGGGGCGTGGAGGCCGCGAGGTAGGGGGCGAGCCTGGCCCGCTTGGCGGCAGCCTGCTCCCCGTCGACCGACAGCAGGACGTCGCCGACGTCGAGACCCTCCACCGGCTCTGCGACGTGGACGATCACGCTGCGGCCTTCGACCAGGCGGACGAGGACTGGCGGGGTGTGCGTCCCGACGAAGCGCTGGAACGCGGGGGCGCGCAGAACGCCGTGCGTGTCGCGGATCTGGGCGTTGCCGGCGGCGAGCGCCAGGACGTACGCCGTCTCGTCGGTGGCTGCCTCCATCCACGGGATCGCCTCGAGGAGCACCTCGTCCCAGGGGCGGTCGAGATGCTGGATGTACGGGAAGAACAGGGCGATGACCGTCCAGTACTTGAACCACGCGAGCAGCCGCTGCTCCAGCGGCGGGAACGGCGTGTCCTCGTAGGCGTCCCGTCGGCGCGGGACGGGGAGCGGCGCGGCGGTTTGCCGCGCGGGGGCGGCGAGCCGCCCCGCGAGCGCGTCGAGCGCGGCGGCGACGGCGTCGGGCGTGAGCCCGACCGACCCGTCCGCCATGACCAGCTCGCTCGTCCGGACGAAGGCGCGCAGACCGTCCGGCAGCTCCACGGTGTCGCACGCGCCGTCGGCCCGCCGCGGATCGCCGGCGAACACAATCCTCGCTCGCCCGGCTGCGGCCATGCCGACGGCCGGACCGCTGAAGAAGGTCTGGTCGAGCACGAAGGCGAGCGGCTTGTCGGCGAGCGGGCCCCCTCGGCCCTCGAGCACCTCCGCGTCGGCCACGTGGAACCCACAGGTGTAGCCCGTGTAGCCGCCGGCCTCGCTCGGGTAGCCGGAGTACACGCGGGAGCGGCGGGCCGGGAGCCGGACGTCGTCGTGCGTCAGCGCGCCAACGTGCTCGTCGAGCCCCCACCACAGGTGATAGCCGGCACCCCGCAGGTCGAGCACGATCGCGCTCGCACGCTCGAGTTCGGTGAAGCGCGCGGCGACCGACTGCGTCAGCTCGGCTCCGACGACCATCGAGGCGAAGTCACGGGCGACGAAGATCCCGACGCCGTCGTCGGCCCAGCGCAGCCGAGGCTCCACCGGCTCGCCGGCCTCGGGACAAGGATCCTGGATCGGGCTCTCGCCAGCCGAGGCGACTGCCGTCATCGGGTCGCCGAGGAACGACAGCAGATGCTCGAGCGCCTCACGGTACTCCACGGCCGAGCTCGCCTCACGCACCAACGGGATCGCCTCGACGAGCGCCCTATCCCAATCGACGTCCTTGCAGGACACGTAGGGGTGAAAGAACTTGACAGCCCCCCACAGCCGGCAGAGCCCCGCGAGCCGCTCGCTCATGGAAGGCGCAGCCTAGCCCCTGCCTAGCCCGCGAACAGCATGGCGTCCTGACCGAAGCGCAGCTCGTACGTCTCGTCGGTGTCCGAATGCGCGCCGCGGCGTCCTCGAAGCTGTTCCGGACCGACGGTCGCACGAGGCTCGTGGAGAGCTGGCGGGCGGCGGCGTCAGCGACCTGCCCGGCGCACGTGACGACATCGGTACCTGCGGCTGCGCGACCGCCACCCGCACGCCGACAACGAGCACGTATGGCTGGGCGGCAAGGGCAGCTCACCGGCTCGCGTATCGCGCAGATGTTGCGCCGACGCAGCAGCAGGCAGCTCTGGTGGCCAGGATTCGTAACGGATGCGTGACGAATCCTGGCCACAGCGTCAGGCGGCGGGCCGCAGCCGCTCGTCGAGCTCGTGCACGCAGGCCAGGTGAGCCCAGGGTTCGGGGAACCCGAGGCGCACCCCGACGATCCGCTGCACGCTGCCGAACCCAGTCTGATCGACGAGGTCGAGCGCCTCGAGCAGGCCCGCGCACGCCGCCTCCGGCTCGCCCAGCAGCACCTGGGCGGCTGCGGTGTCGACGCGCACGTTCACCCTCCAAAGGCTCCAGCCCGGATCAACCAATGCGAGCGCCCGCCCGAACGCCGCCACGGCCGGCTCCGGCTGGCCGAGCAGCAACAGGCCCTGCCCCACGCTTCTGTCCCGTACCGGGCCGCCGCCCTCGTGGGCGAAGCTCCGCGCGAGGAACCCGCTGCCGGCTGGGGGCCCGGCCTGGCCGGCCAGACGGTCGGCGGCCTCGACCGCCTGGCGGAAGCCGCGCTCGTCGCGTTTGCCGGCCAGCCCAGTCGCCAACCACCGGTACAGCGACGCGCGCGTGCCGGGATCCGCGGCGCGCGCGTAGTAGACCGCCTCCGGCAGCGTCTTGACCTGACGGCGCGGGCCGCCGCCACGGCCGCCGCCCGGCATCGGCGACAGCAGGATCGCCCCCACGCCCAGCGCCCGGCCGCGCAGCACGTCGTTCCCGCTGTCCTCAGCGACGCTGCGGGCCAGCGCGAAGCAGCCGCGGGCCAGCCGCCGGTCGCCGGTGTCGAACGCGAGCATTCCCGCGTGCGCGCACGAGCCGGCCGCGACCGCCTCCACCCGGCGGCGGTCCGCCTCGGCCATCGGCCGGTCGAGCAGCTCGAGCAGCTCGTCGGCCTGCCGCGCGACCTCGCCGACCAGCTCGTCCGGCCGCTTGCTGCGGTGAAGCCCGGCCAGCGCGGCCTCGAGCTTCTCGTGCGCCGAGGCCAGCCCGGAGTCGACCGGGTACGCGCCCTGCGCGGCGGTCCGCTCCAGCGCCTCCGACGGCGCGAGCGCGGCGGCCAGCCCCGCGGCGGCCGCGCCTTTCGTGACGTGCCTGCGGTCCGTGCCGACTCCGTTCCCGTTGAGCTGCGACAAGTCTGCCACCCGGACGTGCGGGTCGCCTTGGGTCAGCACGTCGAACCGTCGCCTGGCCTCGTCGTCCGCGCGGCGCAGCACCTCGTCGAGCGCCTGCTGGTTCACCGGGTGCGGGACGACGTCCGGCTTGTCCTCCCAGTCGCCGGCGGTGCTGACCCCGACGCCCAGCCGCTCGGCGTAGCCGTCGATGGCGTCCCGCAGCGCGGCGCGCAGCGCGGCGGCCGACCCGCCGGTCCACTTGCCGACCACGACGATCATGTCTGCGCTCACCGGCCCTGCCACGGGCTTCGGCCCGGCCTGTGGGCTCCGCCGCGCCGGCGGCCGTCCTGCGCGCTCGCCCATCACGCGCTCCTTCCTCGACGTTTCGGGCCTCGACGTTTCGGGCCTCGACGTTTCGGGCAGCGTAACCGGGCCGGTCAACCCGTCCGGAACCGACCGGAACGAGCCGCCTTCTCCGCGGCGCAGCCCTCCCGCAGGCTTGCAGACAGGTCCCGGCGCCGGCGTGCTGTGCGCCGTCGGGCCGGGACGCCACGCTTCCAAGGAGGTCTTCGATGGGCTTCGGCGACTGGCGGGACCGCGCCGCCTGCCTCGGCACCGACCCTGAGCTGTGCTTCCCGGAGGGCACGACCGGCCCGGCCCTGGAGCAGGCCGAGCAGGCCGAGGCCGTCTGCCGGCGTTGCCCAGTGATCAACCCGTGTCTGGACTGGGCGCTGGCCACCGGCCAGCACGCCGGCATCTGGGACGGACGCACCGAAGACGAACGCCGCACCCTCCGCAGCGCCCGCCGCGCGTGACGGTCAGCCGGCCGAGGCCAGGCCGGGGGGCTCCCACCCGGCGGCCTCCTGGCGGAGCTGCTCAGCCCGCTCCGGCAGGTTGATCGCGGTGAGGATGCGGGCGGCCTCGGCCATGTCCCGGGCAGCGCCGGCCCGGTCGCCGGTGGCCAGGGCGAGGCGGGCTCGGGCAGCCAGGCCGTAGGCCTCGTTGTACCGGTCGCCGATCTCCCGGTACCTCGCCAGGGCCTGGTCGTAGCGTTGGGCGGCTTCGTCGTAGCGGGCGCGCGCGTAGGCGACGTGGCCGAGGCTTTGGATGCTGTTGGCTTGGCCCTGCCGGTTCCCGATGTCGTCGTAGACGGCGAGGGCCTGGTCGTAGCGTTGCGCGGCTT
>JBOGEB010000072.1:5343-19409 GCA_050743125.1 Egibacteraceae bacterium | reverse complement strand
AAACATACGACGATGGCTTGACGAGTCGGTCGCGTCGCGTCCCGGAAAGAGGCTCCGACCTAAAAGGCTCTTCGCGAGCGGAACCCGACGCGACGCGACCTCCCACAACAATCTCAAACACGTTCTAAGCGGCTGCACCGCTGCCGGTCGCAGCCGCTGGATCCCGCGGCACACTTACGGAGAAGCTGGGCAAGTACGGCCAGCAGACCTCGCCGCGGAATGGATCCTGCAAGGAGAGATCGCTCGTCATGTGGGCGAAGAAGGTCCTCAGCTACAGCTATCACCACTGGGCTGACACCATCCGGGACAAGGTCGTCGAACCCGGCCTTCCCATCCCTTTCTGCGACACGGACGCCTACCGGCTGTACCCGCGCTACCGCTGGATGTTCAACAAGCCGCTTCTTTGTGAGGCGCAGGGCCTGCCCGCCTACCCGCATGGGGTCGAGCCGCAGGACGTCGGGCTCGAGCTGCCGGTGTTCAGCAAGCCGATTGTGAACCTGTGGGGCCAATCGCGCGGTGCTCGGCGACTCGACGAGTGGCGACTGGACAGCTACACGCCCGGGTACTTCTGGATGCCGCTGCTGCCGGAGCCTCAACTCAGCACAGACGTGGTCATCCGGCAGGGCCACGTCGAATGGTCGTACACGATGCGGCCGGTCACCGACGAGAACGGCTCGTTCATTCGCTGGGAGACAGCCCCCCTGCCGGACGAGACCGCCGCCGCCGTCCGCGCGTGGGCGGCCGGCCATCTCGCCGACTTCACCGGCGTCGCCAACTTCGAGACCCGAGGGCGTTGGATCATCGAGGCGCCGCCACGCATGGCGCTGCAGTTCATCGACTTCTACGGGCGTGACTGGCTGGAGCGTGTGATCGCGCTCTACTGCCACAAGGTGTGGGAGCCCCCGGAGGAGGCCAGAGGCGGCGGGATCAGTTATGTCGTTCGCGTCGACCAGAGCCACGCCGACCGCCGGCTTTGGCTGCGCGACCGTGAGCGGCTCTTGG
This sequence comes from Egibacteraceae bacterium, assembly GCA_050743125.1. Lineage (GTDB taxonomy): Bacteria > Actinomycetota > Nitriliruptoria > Euzebyales > Egibacteraceae > JBOGEB01. Next base: position 18,407 of record JBOGEB010000072.1, on the reverse strand, counting down.
GCCTCGAGCAGCTGACCGGCACGTCGATCGCCCTGACCTGGCGGAACGGGCAGCGCCTCGGAGACGGCACCCACGACGATCACAGCTACCGCATCGCGATCGTGAACGGCTGGGAGATGGCCACCCTCGAGTGGACGGCGGCGGAGCTGCTCGCCTGCATCGACGGGCTCGACGTACAGGGGTGACGCCGCTATTCCCGTCGGACGATGCGCAAAGCGCACATCGCCCGAACCGCGCTACACGTGGTCGTGGTCACCCCAGGAGACGGTCCAGGGCCGCAGAGCGAGGTCGCCGTCGTGCTCGGTGCCGGCCACGACGCCGAGGAGCATCGGGCGCGGCTCGAGCCGGCGCGGCAGGCGGCGGAGCCCGGCTGCGGCGGCGAGCTGCGCGAGCCGGGTGCCCGGTAGCGCGACGAGCACGACGCCAGCCGCCTCCCCGGCCCCGCCCACGGCCGCCCGCAGCACCCCTGCAGCGGCGTCCTCGTCGTCGGCGAGCAGGTCCATGACGTAGAGCAGGCCCTCCACGCTGCGGGTGGCGGCAGCAGCGGCCAGCCGCCCGGAGCGGCGCATCACCGCGTAGGCGTACGGCGCGTCCGGGTGTGCCCCGTACCGCCAGCGCCACCAGGCATCGTCCCGGCTGATCCCGCACGGCGACCAGTGGCGGTTGCGCTCCCACAGACACCCGAGGCCGTCGGGCAGCTCCTCGACAGGCTCGCCACCTGACGCCGACCGCCACGACGGGAACGCAGCCCGCCGCAGCACGGCCGCGGCCATGACCGGGATCCGCAGGCGCTCGGCCAACCAGGCGTCGTCGAGGGGGCGCACCCAGGCGCCCACCCGCCCGACCCGGATGAGCCCCGCCCCGGCCGAGCCCGGCCACGCGTCGGGGTTGGGCAGCGACATCGTGACCGCCATCGCCCGGTCCGCGGCGGAGGCGTAGCGCAGCCGGTTGAGCCGCTGGTAGAGCCCCTGGCCCCGGTGGCTCGCCGCGGTGGCCGCGTCCGCGGCATGGCCGAGGAGGACCCGCCGGCCGTCGAGCAGACCGGGCACGGGATAGAGGCCTCCGTGGCCGACGATCTCGCCTGCGTCCTCCCACACCCACACGCTTGGCGCGCCGAAGGGGTTGTCCCAGTACTGCCAGCGGTAGACCTCCGGCCGGGCCTTCGGGTTGTCGGGGAACACCGCGCCGAGCAGGGCACAGATCCGCTCGGTGTCCGCCGGCTCACCCGCGCGGAGGACGAGGTCGTCGCTCACGCCCTGACCAGCGGCGCGTACGCGAGCGCGAGCCGCTTCGTGCCGGACTCGTCGAACCGGATCACCGCCTCCTCGCTGCCGGGCTTGCCGGACAGCTCGAGGATCCGGCCGGGGCCGAACCGCGGGTGGAGGATCAGGTCGCCCACGGCCAGCTCGCCGTCCTCCCCATCGTCGTCCCGCGCGTACTGCGACCGCACCCCGGCCTTCGCGAGGCCGCGCCGGCTCGGCCCGCCCAGATCGTGGGAGCGGTCCTCGATCAGCTCGGCGGGCACCTCCCGCAGGAAGCGCGACGGCGGGTTCGCGTTCGTGGCGCCGAACAGCGTCCGCTGCCATGCCCTAATCAGGTAGAGCCGCCGCTGGGCGCGGGTCATCGCGACGTAGCAGAGCCGGCGCTCCTCCTCGAGCGCGCGGGGGTTGCCAAGCGTCAGGTGGTGCGGGAACACCGAGTCCTCCATGCCGACGAGGAACACCACGGGGAACTCGAGGCCCTTCGCGTTGTGCATCGTCATGAGCACGAGCCGTGGCGTCCCCTCCCCCAGCTCGTCCTGCTCGTTCACCAGGGCGATCGACTCGAGCAGCTCGGGCAGCGTCGCGTCCGGCTGGCGGGCGGCGAACTCGTCGGCGACGGTGGCGAGCTCGCGGACGTTCTCGGCCCGCCCGAGCGCCTCGATCGTGCGCTCGGCCTCGAGGCCGGCAAGGTAACCGGTCCGAGCCCAGACCAGCTCGACGATCTCGCGGAGCGAGTGCTCCCCGGCGGCCACCGCGGCGCCGAGGTCGTCGAGCAGCTGGACGAACTCCGCGACCGCGGCCACTGCCCGGCCAGTGAGCTGAGCGTTCTCCCCCGCACGGCGGCACGCCTCCAGAAACGTGATCCGCTCCAGCCCAGCGAACAGGTCGAGCGCGGCCTCGGTCCGCGCGCCGATCCCCCGCCTGGGAACGTTCAGGATGCGCCTGACGGAGACGTCGTCGGCGGGGTTGACGATCGCCCGCAGGTAGGCGAGCAGGTCCTTGACCTCAGCGCGCTCGTAGAAGCGCGTCCCACCGACCACCTGGTAGGGCATGCCGAGCCGGACAAGCACCTCCTCCAGAACCCGCGACTGCGCGTTCGTCCGGTAGAAGACCGCGCAGTCGCCGGGTGAGGCGTCACCCCGCTCGGTCAGGCGGGCGGTCTCCTCCGCCACGAACGCGGCCTCGTCGTGCTCGTTCTCGCTCGTGTAGCGGACGATCGGGGCGCCCGTGCCGGCGTCGGTCCACAGGCGCTTCGGGATCCGCTCGGCGTTGTGCGCGATGACGGCGTTCGCGGCGTCGAGGATCGTCTGCGTCGACCGATAGTTGCGGTCCAGCGTGACCCGCGTGGCGTCCGGAAAGTCCACCTCGAAGTCGAGGATGTTGCGGATGTCGGCGCCGCGGAAGCCGTAGATCGACTGGTCGCTGTCACCCACGACCGACAGGTTGCGGTGCTGGAAGCACAGCAGGCGGACCAGCTCGTACTGGGCGCGGTTGGTGTCCTGCCACTCGTCGACCAGGACGTGGGTGAAGCGCTGGCGCCAGTGGTCGAGCGCCTCGTCGAACAGCTCGAACAGCTCAACGGTCTTGACGAGCAGGTCGTCGAAGTCGAACGCGCTCGCGCGGTGGAGGCGGCCCTGGTAGGCGCGGTAGATCTCGGCGACCTGGCGGTCGTACCAGGTGCCGTCCTCGCGGGCGCGCAGCGCGAACGTGTCGAAGTCGACGAGCTCGTTCTTCGCCCGGGAGATCGCCGCCCCAGCGCCGCGCGGGGTGACCTTCTTCGGGTCGATGCCGAGATCGTTGAGGCACAGCCCGATCAGACGCGTCGAGTCGGCGGTGTCGTAGATCGTGAAGCGGTTGTCGTAGCCGAGGCGGTGCGCCTCCTGGCGGAGCAGCCGGCAGCAGGCCGAGTGGAACGTCGCCACCCACATCCCGCCCCAGCGGCGGACCCGCACGGTGCCGTCCTGCTCGCGGGCCAGCCCCACGAACCGGTCCCCCACCAGCCGCCCGACGCGCTCGCGCATCTCGTCGGCGGCCTTGTTCGTGAACGTGATCGCGAGGATCTCGTACGGGGACACGCCGCGCTCGTGGACGAGATGCGCGATCCGGTGCGTCAGGACCCGCGTTTTGCCCGAGCCCGCTCCGGCAACGACGAGTAAAGGCCCGCCGTCGTGGACGACAGCGGCGCGCTGCTGGTCGTTGAGCCCGGCGAGAAGGTCCATCGGCGGAGTGTAAGACCCGGCGAGCCTCAGCCCACAGCGTCCGGCAGCCCTGTGGATCAGATCGCTACGCCGTACTGCTGCGAAGGCTGTCGCGGATCTCGCGGAGAAGGCTGACCTGCTCGGCCTCTATGGCACCAGGCCCCAGCACGAGCTCGCTGAGGACTTTGTAGAAGTCGTCGGGGTTCGGTATGTAGGAGATGTGCTCGAGATCCTGCACCTGCCCGGCGGACTCCAGACGAACTGCCCCGTAACCGAGTAGCCGCGCCCAGAGTGACCTCTTGTACCCGAGGTCAGTCACCTTCACGAACGGCATCATCCCGACCTTCCGGACGATAATGCCGTCCACGACGATGATTCGCCTGGTCGTGAGGACGATGCGGTCGAAGCGCCACTCGAGCACCCTCCACACAAGCCAGAGTACGAACGGCACGGTCAGCCACCAGAGGAGCGTCCCGAACCCACCGGGGCCGAGCAGGGACCCGACCACGAAGGCAATGAGCAGCGCGATCACGGCCGGCACCGCTGGTGGAATAAGGACGGCGGGGTGGCGGTGCGTCAGGAACACTTCGTCCTCGCCCTTGGCGAGGTAGCGATGGGGTGCGCGCCGAATGCGCCTGCGTGACCACGATCTGGCGAAATAGCGTTTGATCGCGCCCATGGATCAAGCGGTCCTGGAGGTCTGCATTGACTGTGCCGCTCTGTTGACCTGATCCCAGCTCACGAGTTGCACGGCGGCCGGACGCTCGAGGATGAAGCACAACGCGGACGCCAAGACCAGTATTACGTGAGGACCCCCGTCTTGGCCAGCACGCACGGGGCACTGGCGGTCAGAAGGCTTGGGATCCACCGAGCACGAGGCTCGTGAGGGTGCGGTAGAAGTCGTCCGGGTTCGGCAGGTGGTTGATGTGCTCGAGGTCCTGTACCTGGCCGGCGGACTCCAGGCGGACTCCCCCGTAACCGAGCAGGCGCCCGAGGACCGACCTCGTGTACCCAAGGTCGGTCACCTTCGCGAGCGGCATCATCGCGACCTTACGGACAACGACCCCGTGCACGACGAAGATCCGTCGGTTCGTGAGGACGATCCGGTCCAGCGACCACTCAACCCACTTCCAAGCGAACCACAGGAGGAGCGCGAGGGCGACCCACCAGATGACCGCGCTGAGCATGCCGGGACCGGCCAGCGAACTCCACAAGAACGCCAGAAGGAACACGATCACCACTGGGGTCGCGGGCCAAATGAGGACCGAGAGGTGACGGCGCGTCTCGGTCACGATGTCCTCGTCGTCGGCGAGGTACCGGTCGGTGGTGGTCATTTGATCAGGGTGGTCACGAAGGTCTGTATCGATTGCGCGCCGGTGCTCATCAGGTGCCACGCCAACGCTGCGGTCTGCCGCACGAACCGCGCGGCGTCAGCCGGAGCGCTGAACAGGAAGAACAGCACGGACGCCAGGACCAGAATGATGGCAGCCTTCCTCACGCTCATGGGACGCACGGGGCGATCATAGAAGGCGCGACGCCCAATCCAGCGGTACCTGGTGCAGAGGCGAGAGGAACTCGTCGAAGGAGGGTGCGACGGACGTGGGGAAGGGACGACCCGTTCCTGCGCACCCTGACCAGACGTGGGTGCCGGTCCCGCCGGCCAGTGACTTCCCGCTCGCCAACCTGCCCTACGGGGTCTTCACACGCCCTGGTCAGGCACCCCGCCTGGGGGTCGCGATCGGCGCGCACGTCCTCGACCTGTCGGTGCTCGCCGCCGAGGGCCTGCTCGACGACGCGGTCGAGGGCCTGCTCGACGACGCGGTCGAGGGCGCGCGCGTGGCGTGCGCCGCCCCGGCGCTCAACCCGCTCCTCGAGCGCGGCCGGCCGGCGTGGACGGCGCTGCGCACCCGGCTGCTCGAGCTGCTGGCCGAGCCGAACCGCGAGATCCGCGACCGGCCCGGGCTCGCCGAGCGGGTGCTCGTCTCCCAGACCGACGTGACCCTCGGGCTGCCGTTCGTGGTCGCCGACTACGTCGACTTCTTCTCGTCCCTCGAGCATGCGACGAACCTCGGGCGGATCCTCCGGCCGGGCACCGACCCGCTGCAACCCAATTGGCGCCACCTTCCGGTCGGCTACCACGGCCGCTCCGGCACGATCGTGCCGTCCGGCACCCCGATCGTCCGGCCGCGCGGGCAGCTAGGGCCCCCGCCCCCCGGCGAGGCCCGCGCGGCGTTCGGCCCTACCCGCTGCCTCGACCTCGAGGTCGAGGTCGGCTTCGTCACCGGCCCCGTGACCACGCCGATCCCGGCGGAGCGGGCCGAGGAGCACATCTTCGGCTTCGTCCTGGTGAACGACTGGAGCGCCCGGGACCTCCAGGCGTGGGAGTACCGGCCGCTCGGCCCGTTCCTCGGCAAGTCGTTCGCGACCTCGGTGTCGCCGTGGGTCGTGCCGCTCGAGGCGCTCGCACCCTACCGCTGTCCCGGCCCGCCTCAGGACCCGCCGGTGCTCGACCACCTCGCGGCCTCCGGGGACCGCGCGATCGACCTGCACCTGGAGGCCACCCTGTCCACGCAAGCGATGCGCGCCGAAGGGACAGCTCCGTTCGTGCTGTGCCGCACGAACCTGCGCCACCTCTACTGGGCGCCCGCGCAGCAGCTCGCGCATGTGACGAGCAACGGCGCGACCGTCCGCGCCGGTGACCTCTACGCCTCTGGGACGGTGTCCGGCCCGGGTCCCTCCTCGGCCGGCAGCCTGGTCGAGCGGACGTGGAACGGCGAGCGGCCCCTGTCCCTACCCGGCGGCGAGACCCGCACGTTCCTCGTGGACGGCGACACGGTGACGGTGCGCGGCTGGTGTGGTGGTGACGGCCGGCCTCGCATCGGCTTCGGCGCCGTCTCCGGGACGGTCACTGCCGGTTGCATGAGCGCTTGCAAAAGTTACTATAAGAGTTGACTGAAACAAGCACTCAGGAGGAGCCGTCCATGACCCAGGAACCCCAAAGCCCAGAGACCAAGAGCCGACAGGCCGTGCTCACCCAAGCCGGCTACGCCGCGCTCGGCGCGGGGAACGCGGCCTTTGAATGCGTCCGCAAGCTGTCCGGGCAGCTTCCGGACCGGATCCGGTCCGTGCGCGAGCAGCTTCCCGACACCGTCGCCCAACTCGCCGACCGTGGCCGCCGCCTGACCGGCCAGGTCGCCGCGAAGGTGGAAGAGGCCGCAGAGCCGACCGAGCCGAAGGCAGCGACCAACGACACGGAAAACGCCGAGTAACCCTGTTGTGGCCAGGATTCGTCACGCATGCGTGACGAATCCTGGCCACAAGGCTCACTCCCACTCGATCGTGCCGGGCGGCTTCGAGGTGATGTCGTAGGCGACCCGGTTGACGCCGGGCACCTCGTTGATCACCCGCCCGGCGATGCGCTCCAGGACGTCCCAGTCGATGCGGGCGAAGTCGGCGGTCATCGCGTCCTCGCTCGTCACCGCGCGGACGATGACCGGGTGGCCGTAGGTGCGCTCGTCGCCCTGGACGCCGACGCTGCGGATGGCGGGGAGCACCGCGAACGCTTGCCAGATCTCGCGCTCGCACCCCGCGCGGCGCAGCTCCTCGAGCACGATCCGGTCGGCGGCGCGGAGCAGCTCGAGCCGCTCGCCGGTCACCTCGCCGATGATCCGCACGCCGAGCCCCGGCCCGGGGAACGGCTGGCGCCAGACGATCTCCTCCGGCAGCCCCAGCTCCTCGCCGACGCGGCGGACCTCGTCCTTGAACAGCCAGCGCAGCGGCTCGACGAGCTCGAACGCGAGGTCCGCCGGCAGCCCGCCGACGTTGTGGTGGCTCTTGATCACCGCGGCGGTCCCATGGCCGGACTCGATGACGTCCGGGTAGAGCGTCCCCTGGACCAGGAACCGGGCGTCGCCAGCGTGCTCGCGGGCGGCCTCCTCGAAGACGCGGATGAACTCGGCACCGATGATCCTGCGTTTCGCCTCCGGATCGGCCACGCCGGCGAGCCTGGAGAGGAACCGGTCGGCGGCCTTCACCGTGACAAGACGGGCCGACGAATGCTGGCCGAAGGTCTCCTCGACCTGCTCGGCCTCGCCGTGGCGGAGGAGCCCGTGGTCGACGAACACGCAGACGAGCTGGTCGCCGACTGCCCGGCGCACGAGCGCCGCCGCGACCGCCGAGTCCACGCCGCCCGACAGCCCGCACAGCACCGTCGCGTCCCCGACCTGGGCGCGGACGGCCTCGACGCTGCGCTCGATGACGGAGTACGCGGTCCAGGTGCGCCGGGCACCGGCCGCGGCGAGGAACGCCTTGAGCACGTCCTGCCCGTACGGGGTGTGGCTGACCTCCGGGTGGTACTGCACGCCGAACAGGCCTCGGTCCGGGTCCTCGAACGCGGCCACGGGCGTCTGCGGGGTCGAGGCCACGACCCGGAAGCCGGGCGGAGGGCGGACGACGGTGTCGCGGTGGCTCATCCAGACCGTCTGGGAGGACGGCTGGTCACGGAGCAGGACGCTGGACGGGTCGGCGCGCAGCTCGGTGCGGCCGAACTCGCTCGCGCCGGTGCGGGCGACCTCACCGCCGAGCGCAGCCGCCATCAGCTGCTGGCCGTAGCAGATCCCGAGCACCGGCACACCCACCCCGAACAGCCCCGGGTCCACGGACGGCGCGTTCGGGGCGTACACCGACTTCGGCCCGCCCGACAGGATGATCCCGGCCGGCCGCCGTGCCCGTATCTGGGCCACGCTGATGTCGTGCGGCACGATCTCGGAGTAGACGTGCGCCTCACGCACCCGCCGTGCGATCACCTGCGCGTACTGCGCCCCAAAATCGAGCACAAGCACCGTGTCGAAGTCCTCCACCTCCCGCACGTTAGCTCGGGACAGGAGTGCCGCAATGGAGCCGATCCACATCCGCCGCATCTACGGGCCGCCGGAGCCGGACGGCGGAGCGCGCGTCCTGGTGGACCGGGTGTGGCCGCGTGGGGTCCGCAAGGCTGACGCCGCGCTGGACCGCTGGGCGAAAGACGTCGCCCCCAGCACCGGGTTGCGCAAGTGGTACGGGCACGACCCAGCCAAGTTCGAGGCGTTCGCCGAACGCTACCGCGCCCAGCTGGCCCAGGCGCCAGCGGCCAAGGTCGTCGAGGAGCTGACCCAGCTGCTCGAAGCCGGCCCGGTCACGCTGCTCACCGCCACGAAGCAGCTCAAGCTCTCCCACGCCAACGTGCTCGCCGACGTGTTGCGGGAGGCGATGCGCTCGGGCAACCATTAGGAGTCTTGACTGTACCCGGGTTAACCCGCATGATTGCCTGAGACACCCGCGACACCCTGGAGGCACCCATGCAGCTAGTCCAGATCGCGATCGACCCGAAACCAACGAGGAACACGGTTCCCACAAGATCTTGGAGGTCCAGGACGGCGAGATCTACGTGCAGGGCACGGTGATCGACGACCCCGAGATCCTTGCGCAGACCCGCCCAGGCCCCGGCGAGGGCGTCCTCGCGCTGAAGCGCGTCGTGTTCACTCAGGCCGCCGAGCACGTGCTGCAGCGATGACTCGTCAGCGGCTGATACTCGAACAGTTGTACGAACTGGTTGAGACGTGCCGCGAGTCGGTGTTCCGGCTCGAGGCGCTTCAGGAGTACAACGTGCCCGGCGACATCGAGCGGTACAAGGCATTTCGCGAGACGGGGACGGTGCCAGAGCGGCCGACCAGCAGGTCGCATCGGAATACGCGGGAGCTGGTCGACGCCGGTAAACGCCTCGTCCGTGTGCATGTCGTCGATCTGCCGTTGACGCCGTACATCGAATACGAACTCGCGGCATACTCGGAGAACCTGGACGCTGGCGAAGACGTGCGCATCACCGACCGGGCCGCGCATCCCGGCCTCGCCGAGCTCACCGAAGAGTTCATGCTGATCGACGACGGAACCGATCAGCCGGTGGTTGTCTGGTACGACTGGAGCCCCGACGGGCAGATCCACGGCTGGGATCGCAGTGACGACCCAGACGACATCGCGCGCTGCCGTGCCCAGCGCTACCTGGCTCTGGCGCACTCGGTCCCGCTCGAGGAGTTCCGCGCCACCGTCTATCACGAGTGAACTCCTTCGGCGAGGACTCGCCGCAGCGCCTGCGCCTCGGGTCGGCGCTGCGGCGGCTACGCCTGCGCGCGGACCTGACCGGCGAGCAGCTCGCCCAGCAGGCCGGGATGAGCCAGTCGAAGGTCTCGCGGATCGAACTCGGCCAGTCCGCCGCTGCAGTCGCCGACGTCGAGCGCTGGGCGCAGGCGACCGGTGCGTCCGACGACGAACGCGCCGAGTTGCTTGAGCTGGCCGAGGCCGCCGTCACCGAAACGATCGCCTGGCGTACGGTCGGCGACCGCGGGCTGGGCGGCCTGCAGCGGGACGTGCAGGTGATGGAGATCTCGGCTGCCACCATCCGTTACTTCCATCCCGTGCTCGTCCCCGGCCTGCTGCAAACCGCCGAGTACTACCGGCGTCTGGGCAAGGCGACCTTCCCGGAGGGTCGGCCGGACCTGGCCGCGGCGATGGCCGCGCGGATGGAGCGCCAGGCGATGCTCTACGACGAGACCAAGCGCCTCGAGTTCGTGACCACGGAGGTGGCGCTCCGCTGGCGGTTCGGGCCGCCCCCGACGATGCTCGCACAGCTCGACCGCATCCTCACGGTCGCGACGCTGACCAGTGTAGAGATCGGGATCATTCCCCAGACCGCCGAGCTGGCCCCTTCCTACATGCACGGCTTCACGATCTTCGACGACCGCGGCGACGAGGACCCGATCGTCGAGGTCGAGACGCTCACTACACGGCTGACGATCACCGACCCGCGCGACGTGGAGACCTACCGCCAGCATTTCGCGCGCCTACGCGAGGCCGCGGTGTCCGGCGACGACGCGCTCGCCCTGCTCCGCGCGATCATGGCGGACCTCCGCTCGTCGAGCACCTGATGTCCAGCTCCTTACCAGACAGACGCTGAGGACCAGATGGTCTGCGATCCGAAGATCCACCCTGACCCCGCCGAGCACGTGCTGCGGTAATGACCCACCAAGCGCTGACCGGCGAGGAGCTCGACACGCTGTTCAAGACCTGCCAAGAGTCGGCTTTCCGACTGGAGGCGCTCCAGGACTACACGGTGTTCAGCGAGGGTGATGCCGAACGGCGCCGCGCGTTCCACGAGGGGCGGCCGATACCGGTGAGCCCGGGGAAAGCGGAAGACATGCAGTTCTGGCAGGAGGCCACCGCCGCTGGCAAGCGCTTCCACCGGGTGCACGTCATCGACCTACCCCTGACTCCGTACTTGGAGTTCGAGCTGGCGGTCTACCCTGAGAACGTCGCAGCCGGCGAGGACGTGCGCATCGCCGACCGCGCGCAGCACCCCGGCCTCGCGGAGCTGACCGAGGACTTCCTGCTGTTCGACGGCGACACCGATCAACCAGTGGCCGTCTTGTTCCGCTACACCCCAGATGGCGACCTCCTGAGCTGGGATCGCAGTGACGACCCGGACGACATCGCGCGCTGCCGTGCCCAGCGCTACCTGGCTCTGGCGCACTCGGTCCCGCTTGAGCGGTTCCGCGCTATGGTCCGCACTGAGTGAACTCCTTCGGCGAGGACTCCCCGCGCCGGCTGCGCCTCGGCTCTGCGCTGCGTCGCCTGCGCGCAGCCTGCGGTCGTCGAGCATCTGGCACCCAGGGCTTGACCGTACACCGGACATGAACGAATATACCCGGGTACACCCACATCGAAGCGAGGAGCGGCCGATGCAGCGCAATCAGACCACCGAGAAGTCGGACCGGGTCATTCCCGCCCCGGTTGGCGCGTGGCTGCGGGCGGTCACGACCGCGGACGGCACATGCTCGTCGGCCACACCGTGCTGTGACGCCCCCGTCGAGGTCCCGCTCGCTGACCTGGAGGTCCTCGGCGAGGTCGAGCTGCGCTGCCCGACCCCGACCTGCCGCAAGCGGTGGGACCTGCGGTACGACCCGTGGACGCCCGGCCGGGACGCGCTGTGGATCGACTGACGGCCGGAGAGCCCTGCACGGTGATCGGTCCGGCCATCATCGGCTCCGGGCAGTTCCTGTGCTGGAAGCCGTGCTGCAAGGAGCCGGTTCGCCTGTACGACGGCGAGTTCGAGCGGTGGATGCCGGTGGCGATCCCGTGCGACCGGCCGCGCTGCCAGAAGCGGTGGACGGTGCAGTTCCCCCCGACACCGCCCACGGAGGACGCCCAGGCGGTCTGGCGCCTGCAGCTACGCCCATGCGGGTACGCGCGTGGCGGCCGGGGGCCCGAAGAGGCCACGATCCCGGATTGCGAGAGAAGGATCAGCGGATGAGCGCCCAACAAGACGAGGATCGGCACGAGCCTCCAGCGCTGATGACCCGCACGTGCTCAGAGCTCACCTTGGCCGGCGGGGCCTACACCGCTTCGGTCCGCCCGACAGGATGATCCCGACCGCCGCCGCGCCCGCACATGAGCCGCGGTGATGTCGTAGGCGGAGATACGACACCCGGCCCGGTCTACGCTGCGGGTGGCTGGCTGACGACACGTGCCTCGATCGCCCGCGTCAGATCCGCGAAGTCGGCGAACGCGCGGTGGACCGCTGATTGGTGCGCCCCGATGGCGCCGTCGGCGGGCTTCAGTAGGAAGATCGGCTTACGCGCCTCCTGCGCCATCGGCGCCAGGCTGTGGTAGTGCTTGAGCAGGGCGATGCAATGGGGATCGTCTCCGATGCTCCGCTCGTCGCTTGCGGGAACGCCGAGGACCGCTTCGCGATACACCACGGGGATGCGGCGGATCCAGCGATCGTAGGCATAGACAGGCCGATCGAGGCGGACGCCGTGTTGCAACACGACGTAGCCAGCGGGCTGCATCGTCCCAGGGGGCAGCGGCAGCTCCCGCGGTTTGGGGTTCCGCTCCCGCCGCTGCTGCCATTCCTGCCGCCATCTCCTCAGCGTCGGGCCAAGGTTCCGCAAGCCCTGGAGGGAGAACAGGTCCGGCGCGAGCGGGATGACGACGTGGTCGGCTGCGACGAGCACCGCGCGGTTGATCGCGCCGAGGTTCGGCCCGACGTCAAGCAGCACGAACTCCGCGTCAGCGCGGTCGGCGGCCTTGCGCACGATCCGCCAGAAGGCGCTGATCACGCGGAACGCCCGCTCCTTGCCGTCCAGGCACTCCGGCCACTGCGCGCTCAGCTCATCTTCGAACCCCGAGAGCGCAAGGTCGCCGACGATCAGCGCAATATGGTCGGCGACCTGCTCGATGTGGGCGGGGTTGATGTCCCCGACACCTTCGAGGATCGGCTGGACCGCCCCATAGATCGTGTCGGCGTGCTGGCCGTTCGGCCACAACTCCTCAAGACGATCCTCTTCGAGAAAAGCGGCCGTGAGGTTCGCCTGCGGATCAAGGTCGGCAGCGACCACCCGACGGCCCTGCTCGGCGAGCATCCACGCGATGTGGTAAACGAGCGAGGTCTTCCCGACGCCGCCCTTGTGGTTGAAGAACGCAACGATCGGCGGGGTCATGGTCATGGCCGCCCCCGGACGATCGCGGCCACATTGCGGTCGTTGACGTCGAACTCGAGCGGCGGGTTGCCGTT
>JBOGEB010000072.1:0-5243 GCA_050743125.1 Egibacteraceae bacterium | reverse complement strand
AAGGGCAGGTCGCCCGCGCGCCGCTTCTCGGCGAGACGACGCTCCTCCTCAGCGCTGGCAACCGCGCGGCGCGGGCCGACCCGTATCCACACTCGCCCTCGGTAGCGGACCGGTGGCGCGTCCGACGGGTCCACGAGCACCGCGGCCACATCGACGCCCCTCAGCGTGCGCTTGCCCACCGTGAGCACCGGCAACGGCAGGATGTTTCCATCGGATCGAATGCCGCCAAGGTTACGGAGCAGCTCGTCGGTAATCGCCAGGCCGGTAGGGGTACCGTCGTCACCGACGTCGACGAACACGACGCCTGGTTTCCGGTGATTCGGGAGATCGTTCGCGAAGGCACAGATCGCCTGGCAAATCTTGTCCTTTTCGGCCAAGGAGGGCTTTCGCTCGACGCGATCGGACTCCAGGTCGACGAGCAGGCGTTCCAGTTCCTGGTCGTCCACCAAAGGCTCCCTCAATGAGCACGGCCCGATCGGCACCGCCTCACAGGATCGCATGTCGGCACATGCGCAGCGCTGAGGCGGCGCTGCGCAGTCCGACCTGTCAGGCGCCGTTCGGGCCGATGTAGCCCTGGCGTTCGAGGTAGAGGATGATCTCCTGCGCGGCTTCCTCGGGCAGGAGCGTGGTCGAGTCGATGACGAGCTCGGCGTCTGTGGGTTCCTCGTACGGGTCGGAGATACCCGTGAACTCGGGGATCAGCCCCTGGCGGGCCTTCGCGTAGAGGCCCTTGCGGTCGCGTTGCTCGCAGATCTCCAGCGGGGTGGCGATGTGGACGAGCACGAAGCCGCCGCACGCGGAGACCTGCTCGCGGACGTCCCGGCGGGTGGCCTCGTACGGCGCGATCGGGGCGCACAGCGCGATTCCGCCGTTCTTGGTGATCTCGGACGCGACCCAGCCGATCCGGCGGATGTTGATGTCACGATGCTCCCTGGAGAACCCGAGCTCCGACGAGAGGTGCTTGCGGACGAGGTCGCCGTCGAGCAGCGTGACCGGTCGGCCGCCCATCTCGAGCAGCTTGACGAGCAAGACGTTCGCGATCGTTGACTTGCCGGCGCCCGACAGGCCCGTGAAGAACACCGTGAAGCCCTGTTTGACCCGCGGCGGGTACGTCATGCGAAGCTGCTCTGCGACCTCGGGGAAGGTGAACCACGTCGGCAGCTCGCGGCCTTCGGCGAGCCGCTGGCGCAGCTCGGTCCCAGAGATGGACAGGGCGCGGGCGCCAGCGGAGACCTCGTCGTCCGGAACGTAGGTGTCCCGGTCAGCGAGGTAGACCATCATCCGGAACGGGACGATCTCCACGCCGACCTCGTCAGAGTGCTTATGCAGCAGCTGCTGGGCGTCATACGGACCGTAGAACGGCCGGCCAGTCGAGTCTTGGCCCGGCCCCGCGTGGTCACGGCCGACGATCAAGTGCGTGCAACCGTAGTTCCTGCGGATGAGCGCGTGCCAGACGGCCTCGCGCGGCCCGGCCATCCGCATCGCCAGGGGGAGCAGGGAAAGCAGGGCGGTGTTGCGCGGGTAATGAGCGAGCAGGGCCTGATAGCAACGCACACGAGTGTGATGGTCGACGTCACCGGGCTTCGTCATCCCGACCACCGGATGGACGAGGAGGTTCGCACCGACGTCCTTCGTGGCACGCAGCGTGAGCTCGTGATGCGCCCGATGCATCGGGTTACGCGTCTGGAACGCCACGACCCGCCGCCACCCCGCCTGCGTGAACTGTGCGCGGAGCTCCGCCGGGGTCGGACGCAGCCGGCGGTAGTCGTAGTGCATTGGCAGGGACAACCCCTCCAGCCGGCCGCCGAGATACCACGGGTTCGTGCGCTGCAGCAGGTATGCCACACCCGGGTGGGCCAGGTCGGTGGTGCCGTACACCGCCTGGGCCTCGGCCTGCCGGTCAGGCCGGTAGCGCTCGTCCACGTGGAGCGCGGCGAGCATCATGCCCTCCGGGTCGCGGAGCGCGAGCATCCCGGCAGGCTCAAGGCTCCGGGCGACCCCCTCGGGTACGTCGAGGGCGATCGGGATCGGCCAGATCGTGCCGTCCGCCAGGCGCATCTCGGCACACACCGACTCGTAGTCCGCACGGCCCATGAACCCCCGAAGCGGCGAAAACCCGCCGGACAGCAGCAGCTCGAGGTCGCAGATCTGGCGCGGCGTGAGATCCCAGGACGGCCAGTCGCGTGACGCCGCCTTCAGCTCTGCGGCCCGCCCCTGATCAACCAGGAGATCAACAAGCGTCCCGCCGTACGGCGTAATGAGATGATCAGCCAATCTCTTTGCCTCCCTTACCTCGATGACGGCTCACTGCACTGGCTGCGTATTCCCCCGCTTCACGTACGGCGACCGCTCACGTTGCGACGTACCGACTGCAATCCACCGCTCGCGCTAGGCAGGCCCCCCAACAGGGGTCCTATCGTGTCATCGGCTGTTTCAGCTGACATCGTGCAGGTGGCGTATCTGCGCCCTGGCCTGGGGCTTAATTCCCGTCGCCCAGGGATTCCTCCATAGCTGCGTGCCGGCTTGCTTTGACGCTCAGCACCGGCCCATGCCGACGCGCTGCTCCCGCTGGTAGGTCTTGCCCTCGGTCTGGAGCGACGGGGCGATCATCACCTCGGCCCGCTGGAACTCCTTGATGGAAGCGTAGCCGCACGTCGCGATCGACGTGCGGAGCGCGCCGAAAAGGTTGAGGGTCCCGTCGTTCTGGGCGGCAGGGCCGAGCAGTATCTCCCGCAACGAGCCGATCTGGCCGACGTGCACCCGGGCGCCGCGGGGCAGGTCGGGGTGGAAGGTGGCCATGCCCCAGTGGTAACCGCGGCCGGGGGCTTCGGTGGCGCGAGCGAGCGGCGAGCCGAGCATCACCGCGTCGGCGCCGCAAGCGATTGCCTTGGCGATGTCCCCACCGGTCCGCATCCCGCCGTCCGCGATGAGGTGGACGTAGCGGCCGGTCTCCTCGAGGTGCCGTCGCCGGGCCCCGGCGACGTCTGCGACGGCGGTCGCTTGCGGGACCCCGATGCCGAGCACCGCCCTGGTCGTGCAGGCGTTGCCCGGACCCACGCCGACGAGCACGCCGGCCGCGCCGGTGCGCATGAGGTGGAGGCCGCTCGCGTAGCTCGCGCACCCGCCGACGACGACGGGGATGTCGTACCGTGCGATGAACTCCTTGAGGTTGAGGGGCTCCGTGCGGCTGGAGACGTGCTCGGCGGACACGACCGTGCCCTGGATGACCAGAATGTCGAGCCCGGCGTCGAGGGCGAGCTTGTGCCACCGCTCGACCTTCTGCGGCGTGAGGCTCGCGGCCACGGTGATCCCCGCAGCCTTCAGATCGGTGATTCGCCGACTGATGAGCTCCTCGCTGACGGGCCGGGAGTACAGCTCCTGCATCCGCGCCGTCGCCATGGACGCGTCGAGCGCAGCGATCTCGTCGAGCAGCGGCTCCGGGTCCTCATAGCGTGCCCACAGCCCCTCGAGGTTCAGCACGCCCAGCCCGCCGAGCCGCGCGAGCTCCACCACCGTACGCGGCGAGGTGACCCCGTCCATCGCGGCGCCGAGCAGCGGCAGCGAGAACTCGTAGGCGTCGAGCTGCCAGGAGACCTCGACGTCATAGGGGTCCCGCGTTCGCCGGGACGGCACGATCGCGATGTCGTCGAAACCGTATGCCCTCCGGCCGCTCTTACCGATGCCGATCTCGATCTGGGCCACCTATGGCTCCTTGGGGGATACGGGTAGGCCAGCCACCACCTGGGGTAAGGGAATGGAGGCACTGTACACGCCCCGCCGGCTCCGTACTGGCCTCCCGACGCAGGTGTCGAAACTCCCCCAGAGCGGTGCCACGAAGTCGCCGACGCAGGCCCACCAGGACATCTCAGAGCGTGTTTGAGAATGACTCAGAGGGGCCGCGTCGTGTCGGGTTCCGCTCCTTTAGGGCCCGGGTCGAAATAACGTTGTCGTTTGGGCGGTGTTCGCCCTTGTGGCCAGGATTCGTCACGCATGCGTGACGAATCCTGGCCATATGACGATTCCTGGCCACAGCGCTGACATGCGTCACGCACGGTCAAAATGGGCTGCTCCCGATGACGCTGGGTCTGCTGCAGGCGGACGCGGGGGGGCTCACTCCGACCAGCGACCGGCACGCGCTCGAGGCGTGCGGCACCGCCGCGCCGGTTGCAACGTTCCTTCGGAGCCAAAGGAAAGCGGGGGCCGAACTGCCGCCTTGCCCGTCTGACCTGCGCCTTTCCCTCGCGTCCGAAGGAAAGTCACCCACCTGCCCGGCAGCAAGGCCGCGATTCTCAAACGCGTTCTCACTCTGGAGCCCGAGGATGGCCAGCGGAGCCCTCGACACACGCGCTCGCGCACTCCAGTACGCTGCGCGGCGTGCGCGATCTGCTCACGTACGGGCCGGGCATCCCGCGCTACCTCGCGTTATGGCTTCCCCTCGCGCCGCTGCTCGGCTGCGCGCTGGTTCTGGGGCGGGCGCGGCGTGTCCCCGCGCTCGTGATCGTGCTGTCGACGCTGCCGACGTTCCTGATCCACAACCCGCCGGGCTGGCCGCTCGCGGTCCGCTGGGCGGCGATGGCGGGAATCCTCGCCGCGCTCCTGGCCTGGCTCACAGCCCGGCTGCGTGACGGCGAGCCGGTCGACCGGCCACCGGCGAAGGTCAGCTGGCCGATCGTGCTGGGGCTGGTGGGGCTGGCACTGGCCCTGCGGGTGCCGCTCGCGTGGCTCGACCCGGGGATCGCTGACATTCCGAGGGCGTCCGAGACCGCCGTGCGCCAGTTGCTCACGGGTACCAACCCGTGGACGGCGCCGAACCCCGAGACCGTCGCGGGCACGTACCAGTACCCCGCCGGATCACTGCTCGCGCACCTGCCGCTCGTCGCCGTCGCGCCCCGCGAGCTCGAAGGCGAGCCGTGGATCGGCGCGCGGGCGACCCTGTGGATGACCGAGGCGGCGGCCGTGGCGCTGCTCGCCTGGGCGGGCGCGCGCGCGGGCCACGCGCGGGGAGGGCTGATCGCGGCGGCGGCCTACGCGCTGCACCCGACGCTCGCCCGCGACTCGGGCATGACCGTGGCCAACGACCTTATCCTCGCGCTGTGCGCGACCGGGTCGGCGGTCACGCTCGCCAGACGGCGGCCGCTGATCGCGGCGGCGCTGGCGGGCCTCGCGGTGAGCGTGAAGCCGGTCGCGGTCGTGCTCCTCCCGCTCCTGCTCGTGGCCGTTGGCTGGCGCGCCGCGCTTCTGGC